>JBAUGM010000709.1:0-3864 GCA_049679725.1 Tepidisphaeraceae bacterium | reverse complement strand
AACGCCCGCTCCGCGCCGCCCGCTCCGCGCCGCCCGCTCCGCGCCGCCTGATCCGCGACGCCGCGAGCGGCGCGGATCGTCCAAGAGTCTACGGGTGCGCCGGCTGCTCGATCCGCTCAATCGGCGGGCGCGGGCGGAACCTGGTGTACGCCCACGATGCCGGACCCATTATCGCGTACGCGAGCATGCCGATGCCCAGCGTGTATTGGTGCCACACGACGAGCAGCAGGACCAACCCCAGGACGAGCAGCAACCGTCCGACGGAGCGCTTGCCGCGCAGGTAGCGGTTCACGACGTGCGGGTAGCGGATGTTGCTCACCATGAGCAACCCGGTGCCGAGCACGATGATCGGCAGCAGCCAGACGCACAGGTTTGACAACATCGTGAGCCCGTTCGCGCGCAGGTCCTGCTGCATGAGGATGAACGCCACCACGGCGCCGCCCGCGCCGGGGCTGGGCAGGCCGAGGAAGCTGTAGTGGTGCTGCTCGCCGTGCTCGTTGCTGACGTTGAACCGCGCGAGGCGCAGGGCGGCGCAGCTGAAGTAGAGCGCGCCGATGGCCCAGACGAGGCGTGAGACGGGGAACCACACGTCCGGCCCCTGCACCTTGAAGACCTGGAGCGCGATGAACGCGGGCGCCGCCCCGAAGCTGACCACATCGGCGAGGCTGTCGAGCTGCCCGCCGAAGTCGGTCGTGTGGCGGGTGAAGCGCGCGAGCCGGCCGTCGAGGGCGTCGAACACCATCGCGACGAAGATGAGGTAGCACGATGCGACGAACCCGTGGTGGGCCCACCAGCGCGTCCACGGGTCTCGGATGACGAAGTTGATGCCCCCCGACTCGATCGCCGCCGCCGCCATCGACGCGACGTACATCGCGGCAAACCCGCAGACGGCGTTGCCAAGCGTTGCGAGGCTGGGGAGAAAGTAGACGGAGCGCACGTACGCCCGCCGCCCGTGCCGCCGCAGGCGCCGCCGGCGATGCTCGCGGCGCGAATGCGGTGACGGAGTGAGGGAGTGACGGGGTGACGGAGTAGGAGAATCGTTATCCGCGTCCATCGTCACTCCGTCACTCCCCACTCCCTCACTCCCCACCTCTTCAAGCCGGCGTCTCGCGCCCCACGAGCGGTTCGAACTCTTCGCCCGTCGGCTCCTTGGCATCGGTGTGGATCGGGTTCTTGAGGATCGCGATCACGTCGGCGGCGCCGCGCACGGTCTGGCCGACGGTCACCTTCACCTGCGGGTCGAGCCACGTGGGGATGTACAGCTCGGTGCGGCTGCCGAACTTGATCATGCCGATGCGGTCGCCGCGGTGGACGATGTCGGTTTCCCTGACGGTACAGATGATCCGCCGGGCGATGAGCCCGACGATCTGCTTGACGACGACGACGGGCCGGTCGCCGTGCGGCTCGGCGAGGACGACGGTGTTGCTCTCATTGTCGCTCGAGGCGCTGTCGTGGTTCATCGCGTTGATGAACTTGCCTTCCTTGTAGAGGGTCTTCACGACCCGCCCGTCGCACGGCGCGCGGTTCACGTGGACGTTGAAGACGGAGAGGAAGATGCCGACGCGCACGCAAGGGCCGCCGAGCAGGTCGTCGTGCTCCAGTTCCATCACGTCGCTGACGGTTCCGTCGGCGGGGCTGACCATCGCGTGCTGTTCGCTCGGCAGCGTTCGCTCGGGATCGCGGAAGAACGCGAAGAGCCAGATGAGAACGGGCAGAACGAGGAGTGAAACCGGCCACCAGATCGAGTACCCGAGCACCACAGCGACGGCGACGAGCACGAGCGATCCGATGAGCATTTCACGGAAGCCGTGGCGCGTCAGCGGGACCATGGGTGCAGGCTAAGACCGCTGGGAAATCCTGTCAACGCGGGAGATGCAAACGGCGTGGAGGGAAGGGATTAGCCGCGGATGAACGCAGATGAACGCGGATCGGGCAAAATAAGAGATTCCCAGATGTCAGATTGATCTGCGTTCATCTGCGTTCATCTGCGGCTGATTCATCTTTGGCTTTGTCGGTGTGTCGCCCCGCAGCGAGTCGCGGAGCTTGCGGGCGTTGTCGTGGGCGGGGTTGGTTTCCAGCGCGTGCCCTGCGTGCTCCAGCGCCCGGGCGACATCGTCCTGCGACAGGTAGACGACCGCGAGGTCGTAGTGCACCGTGGCCGCGTCCGCGCCGTGCGTCAGCGCGGCGTTGAGGTCGGCGATGGCGCGCGGGATGTCCCGCTGCGCGAAGTGCATCATCCCGCGGTTGAGCGCGGCGGCGGCATGAGTGGGGTCGATCTGCAGGGCGCGGTCGTAATCCGCCAACGCCTGCTCCGTGCGTCCCATCGCGCTGTACGCGAGGGCGCGGTTGTAGAAGCACCCGGCGACGTCCGGCGACGTGCCGATGCACACGCTGAACGCGGCGATCGCATCCTCGTGGCGGCTCATGCGGTAAGCGCACAGGCCGTAGTAGAAGTTGGGCCAACAGCCGGCGGGGTCGAGGCGCACGGCGGCGGCAAGCTCGTCTGATGCCGGCAACAGGTCGTCCGCGGCGAGCAGCGAGCGGCCCAGCGCGTAGTGCTCCCACGCGGAGTTCGGCGCGGGCGACGGGGCGCCCGTGCTCGAGAGGGCGAGGCCGTGACGTTGGCGCTCGTGATCGAGAACGGCGCTACGGCCGAACTCGCGCTCGACTTCGTCGAGCAGGCGCGTCGCCTCGTCCTTGCCCGAAATGTGGGCGGCGAAGAGGGCGACGTCGCGGAAGTCGTCCACGCGCTGCGGCGAGACGTCGACCGAATCGGCAATCGCCCGGCGCTGACGCCACAGCGCGGTGCACTGGGCGGCGAGCAGGCCCGATCGACCGCGCGGAAGCGAATCGACGCCGTACAACACGCGCACCTGGTCCGCGACGTGGTGGAGGTGTCGCGCCAGTTGCATGCGCTGGGCCGTGGTGAGCTGGTGACGCAGCTCGGCCCGCAAGTCGCCCTGGAACGGGATGCCGCGCAACAAACCGATGCCGCGCTGGAGGCTCTGCATCGCCGGGTCGAGCGTCGCCGCATCGAGCATCCTCGCCTGACCGTCCGACAGCGCGACTTCCGCCTGCTCGTGCCGGTCGTGTACGTACCTCCACGCGCCACCCAACAGTGCGGCGGCCGCGCCAAGGGTGATCGCGAGCATCGCCGCGGCGCGCAGGGCGCCGGGACGGCGCCGCCGCCACTTCTCCCAGCGTTCGCGGATGCTCCGGTTGGGCACGCCGGCCAGGGGCTGATCGGTCAGATGTCGGCGCAGGTCGTCGGCCAGCGCGCGGGCGTCGGCGTAGCGATCGACCGATCGGTCCGCGACACACCGCGCGACGACGTCCGACAGCCCCGCACTCACCTGCGGGTTGAGGTTCGATAGCGCCGGTGACCCCGTGTCAATCGGAAGCTGCCCGCCGAGCGATTCGTACAGCATTGCGCCCAGCGCGTAAATGTCGGCTCGGCCGTCGACGGGTGCTTCGACCGGCTCGCCGTTCTGGATCGCCAGCATCGCGGCGCGTTGTTCCGCGGGCATGTAGGGGAGCGTGCCACCGATGTTGTCCGGGAGCGGGCCGTCGGGGCGAAGTGGGGCGCGCGCGAGGTGGAAGTCGAGCAGCATGGGCTGGCCGTCGGTGGCGAGCAGGAGGTTGGACGGCTTGAGGTCGAGGTGGACGAGGCCGCGCTCGTGGGCGAAGTGCAGGGCGTCGGCGACGCAGGCGGCGATCCAGCACATCGCCTGCACGTAGGAGACGTTCGCCAGCATCTGCCGCGCCGCCGCGCCGGCGGGCGGCGGTGGGAGCGCGGATGATGAGTCGCCCCGTCGACCGTCGATCGCGTCGACGACGTGCCGACCCGTGCGCGCCGTGGGCGAG
>JBAUGM010000708.1:0-5030 GCA_049679725.1 Tepidisphaeraceae bacterium | reverse complement strand
GGGACGCCGTTCGTGTTCCCGTCGCTTGGGCCGACGGCGTTCCTGCTGTTTCACGATCCGCTGCAGCCGGCGGCAAGTCCCCGCAGCGTGTTGTGCGGGCATGCGATCGGGATCCTCTGCGGCTATGGGTCACTGTGGCTGCTCGGCCTGGAGCACGCTCCTTCGGCCGCGGCAACGGGCGTCGATGCGGCGCGCATCGGTTGCGCCGCGTTATCGCTGGCCTCGACCGGCGCGCTCATGGTCCTGCTGGGCGTCTGGCATCCACCCGCCGGCGCCACGACGCTGATCATCGCGCTGGGGATCATCACCCGGCCTTACCACCTGCTGATCATCGAGGCGGCCGTGGCGATGCTGGTCCTTCAGGCCCTGATCATCAACAGGCTGGCAGGCATCGCGTACCCGGTTTGGGCCCCTGCACCTCCCGCGCGTACGCGGGATCCCGCGTCCGAACGGTCTGCGACCTAAGGCAACCTGGAAAGGAATCGTCATCATGCGTATTCACCCAACGTTCGCCGCGATGGCGATGTGCCTCGCGGCATTGGTTGGATTCTCCCCCTTGTCATCCGCCGCCGACCGCGCCGATTCCACAGGCGCGGGCCGGGCGCAGCAGGCGGCGTCCGCGTCCGACCGCACGGTACTGCCGCCGGCGCCCCCGAAGTTCCAGGGCAGGATCGATGTGGCCCTCAAAGACTCGACGTCCGAATGGCCCGAGCCAGTGAAGGCGCCAAAGGGCGCGCCCAACGTGCTGCTGATCATGGGGGATGACATCGGCTACGCGCACATGAGCGCGTTTGGTGGTCCTGCGAGTACGCCGACGTTCGACCGGCTGGCCAAGAACGGACTCGCGTTCACCAACTTCCACACGACGGCCGTCTGCTCGGCGTCGCGCGCCGCTTTGCTCACGGGACGCAATTCGCATTCCGTCGGCATGGGCAGCACGCCGGAGGGTTCGCTGCCGTATCCGGGATATCACGCCACCATCCAGCGCAACGCTGCGACCGTGCTCGAAACACTTCGCCTCAACGACAAGCTCCGCGAGCGCATCCTCGCGCGGCAGCTCGAACTGGGCATCGTCCCGCCCGGCACCAAGCTCGCGCCAATGCCAAAGGCCATCCCCGCTTGGGACACGCTCTCTGAGATCGACAAGAAAGTGGGCGCGCGCTGGATGGAAGTCTTCACCGGCGCGGTTGAGCATACCGATTACCAGATCGGCCGCATCGTCAGCGCGATCGAGCAGTCCGGCGACTTCGACAACACGCTCATCATCTATATCGCCGGCGACAACGGCCCCACGCCCGAAGGCGGGCTGCACGGTATCAACAACAAGCTGACGTACGCCAATGGCGTCAAAGAGTCGCTCGAAGATGTGGCCAAACACATGGACGACTTCGGCGGCACGCACTCGCACGGCTGCAATCCCGCCGCATGGAGTTACGCCACCTCCACGCCGTACACCTACGGCAAACTGGTCGTCTCCGGCGGCGGCAACAGCACGGCCATGGCGATCTCCTGGCCGGCGCGCATCAAGCCCCCACACACCCCCGGGGGCGGAAACCGCCACCAGTTCACGCACCTCATCGACGTGGTGCCGACGATCTTGGAGTGCGCCGGATTGCCCGAACCCAAGCGCGTCAACGGCGTCGAGCAGAAGCCGCTCGAGGGTGTCAGCATGGTCTACGCCTTCGATGACGCCAACGCCAAGGAACGGCACACCACGCAGTATTTCGAGTTGACCGGCAGCCGCGCCATCTACCACGACGGCTGGTGGGCGGGCACGCGCCACGGCATGGACGGCGTGAGCCCGCCATCGAAAGAGCCCATCCCGTTCGACAAGGACGTGTGGGAGCTCTACGACACGCGCACCGACTTCGGCCACGCCACCGACCTCGCCGCCAGGAACCCGGAGAAGCTCAAGGAATTACAGGCGCTCTTCGACAAGGAGGCGCGCAAGTACAACGTCTATCCGATGGTCGACAGCATCTTCCAACTGCTCGCCATCGAGCGGCCGTCGCTCGTCGAAGGCAACAAGGCCGTCTACGGCGCGGGCACAGTCCGGCTCGTCGAGGAAGCGGCGATCGACATCAAGAACCGTTCGTTCACCATCACCGCAGAAGCTGAAAACCCTGACGGGAAGGCTGAGGGCATGCTCGTCACCGAGGGCGGCGAGACCGGCGGCTACGCCTTCATGGTGAAAGACGGCAAACCGACCTTCATCTACAGCTACATCGGCCTGGAGCATTTTACGATCACCGCCAGCGAGCCGCTGCCCAAGGGCAAGTGCATGATCGTCTTCGATTTCAAATATGACGGTGGCGGCAAGGGCAAGGGCGGCGTCGGCACGCTCTCAATCAACGGCAAAGAGGTTGGCGAAGGCCGCATTGAGAAGACCGTGCCGACCATGTTCTCCACCGACGACACCTTCGACGTCGGCGAAGACTGGGGCACGCCCGTCTCGCCGGACTACAAACTGCCGGCCAAGTTCACCGGCGCGCTGAGGAATGTGACGGTTGAAGTCAAGTGACCGAACATTCCCAGCTCGAAACAATGACCGTGGAAAGGAGCCGTAGTTATGCGTGCTGTCCCGACGTTTACCGCGATTGCGGTGTGTCTTGCGACGTTAGCCGGCAACTCGTCGTCCGCGTTTGCCAAGCCCAACATCGTCTTCATCATGGCCGACGACCTCGGCAACGCCGACTTGGGCTATAGGGGGGGCGGCGGCGGCCAGATCAAGACGCCCAACATCGACAAGCTCGCCAACGAGGGCGTGCGGCTTGAGTCGTACTACGGACAGCCCGTCTGCACGCCCGCGCGGGCCGCGCTGATGACCGGGCGCTACCCGATGCGCTACGGCTTGCAGACCGTCGTCATCTTCCCGAGTCATACGTACGGGTTGCCCACCGACGAGCGCACGCTTCCGCAGGCGCTGAAGGACGTGGGCTACAAGACGCTCATGGTCGGCAAGTGGCACCTCGGCCACGCCGACAAGAAGTTCTGGCCGAACAACCGCGGGTTCGACTACTTCTACGGCAACGTCGTCGGCGAGGTCGACTACTTCACCCGCGAGCGCGGTGGAATCATCGACTGGCAGCGCAACGGCGAGTTCCTCAAGGAAGACGGCTACTACACGAAGCTCATCGGTGACGACGCGGTGAAGCTGATCGAGCAGCAGGACGCGAAGCAGCCGTTCTTCCTCTACTTCGCCTCGCTCGCGCCTCACGCGCCGTACCAGGCTCCCGACGAATACATCAAGCCGTACGGCTCGACGAAGGATCAAACCTGGCGGACGTACGCCGCGATGATCACGTGCATGGACGATCAGATCGGGCGCGTCGTCGCGGCGCTGGAGAAGAAGGGCGTGCGCGACAACACGATCATCCTCTTCTCCAGCGACAACGGCGGCGCGATCAACGCGCTGTTCGCCACGGGGGCGCGCTCGCCCGAAGAGCGCGGCGAGAGCGGCGGGGTCGAGCTCGGGCACAAACCGCCCGCCTCCAACGGGTCATTCCGCGGCGGCAAGGCGTCGCTGCACGAGGGCGGCGTGCGCGTGCCGGCGTTTGTCAACTGGCGCGGCAAGCTCCAGCCGCGCATCGTCAACGAGCCGGTGCATATGGTGGACGTCATGCCCACACTGCTCGCCCTCGCCGGCGGCAAGGGCAGCCCGGATCACCCGTTCGACGGCAAGGACATGTGGGCCACGCTCGCCGAGGGCAAGCCGTCACCCAACGAAGACATCCTGATCCAGGTCGAACCGATCCGCGGGGCCGTCCGCAAGGGCGACTGGAAACTCATCAAGCAAGCCACGCTCCCTGGCAAGACGGAACTGTTCAACCTCGCCAAAGACCCCGGCGAGACGACGAACGTCGCCGACCAGAACCCCGAGATCGTCCGCGATCTCGAAGCGCGCCTGATGAAGTACGCCCGCGAGCAGAAGCCGGCCGAGTGGATCAAGGCGCAGCCGCAGTTCGTTGGCTACCAGGGCAAGACCGTGCTCGACCCCGACTTCGACATCGACGACGGCGGCCTGCCGCACGAGAAACCGGTGATGCCGAAGGAGACGCCATGAAACGAGCTCGATCCACGTTCATCGTCCTGTTTCTGCTGAGCGGCGCGCTGCACGCGCAGACGGATCCGCTGCCGAGCTGGAACGACGGCCCTTCGAAGAAGGCGATCACCGCGTTCGTCGCGAAGGTGACGACCGAAGGCTCGCCCGACTTCGTCAAGCCCGCCGAGCGCATCGCGACGTTCGACAACGACGGCACCCTCTGGTGCGAGCAGCCGATGTACTTCCAGGTCCTCTTCGCCTTCGATCGCATCAAGGCGATGGCGGAGAAGGGACAGGGCGGGCAGGGGGGGCCGGAGTGGAAGGACAGGGAGCCATACAAATCTGTCCTTGCCGGCGACATGAAGGGGCTCGCCGCCGCGGGCGAGAAGGGGCTGCTGGAGATCATGGGAACGACGCACGCGGGGATGACGACCGAGGAGTTCAGCGCGATCGTGCGCGACTGGATGAAGACCGCGCACCACCCGAAGTACAAGCGGCCGTACAACCAGTGCGTCTACCAGCCGATGCTCGAGCTGCTCGCGTATCTTCGGGCCAACGGCTTCAAGACCTTCATCGTGTCGGGCGGCGGCATTGATTTCATGCGGCCGTGGGCGCCGGCGGCGTACGGCATTCCGCCAGAGCAGATCGTGGGCTCCTCGGGCGTTGTGCAGTTCCGGCTGTTGAAGGACAGGAAGAGCGAACTGTTCAAGACCGCCAAGGTGGATTTCATCGACGACGGCCCCGGCAAGCCGGTCGGGATCTATCGCAACATCGGCCGCCGCCCGATCATCGCCTTTGGCAATTCCGACGGCGATTTGCAGATGCTGCAATATACGACGTCCGGTTCGGGCGCCCGGCTCGGCCTTTATGTGCATCACGACGACGCCGAACGCGAATATGCCTACGACCGGAAATCGCAGATCGGCAAGCTCGACAAAGGGCTGGACGAGGCGCCCAAGTGGGGTTGGCCTGTGATCTCGATGAAGAA
>JBAUGM010000707.1:0-2679 GCA_049679725.1 Tepidisphaeraceae bacterium | reverse complement strand
CCCGCACGCGGCCCCGACGGGTGGGGGTCGGTTGAATCATCACTCGAACTTACCTCATTTGTCCTCGTCGCGCTGCGCGTTGCGGACTGGTTATCTATTGATTCTTTGAAGATTCCACTGCCAATATGACTGCGAGCCGAAATTGGCTCCGAGGAACCTCGCGTCCGTCGGTCCCCACCCGTGTACGGGGTGGCGGAACGGGGCACGGATCGTGTCGGTGGGTGCAATCATTTGTATCACGACCACGGCGGGGCGCTCGCTCCCCTTCTCCGGCGCTGATGCGTCCGCTACGGTGTTTGCGACGGAGAGGAATCGCATGGCTTTACCGACGACGTTGCAGGTTGGGTTGAAGGAGTGGGCGGTGGTTTGCCGCGCGCTGGAGCACGGGCGACAGACCGTCCTCCTGCGCAAGGGCGGCATCTACGAGGCGGCGGGGGAGTTCGAGGTCGAGCACCGCGCGTTCCTCCTCTTCCCGACGTACCTCCACCAGAACCTGAAAATGCTCAAGCCCGCCGCGCACCCCGGCTTCGAGCCGCGCAACGCGGAGCCCGAGCAGGTGGCGATCACGGCGGCGGGCGTGGTCACGGACATCATCGAGCTCAAATCGCGCGCGCAGGTCGAGACGATCGACGACGAACACGTCTGGACGGAGCCCTTGATCGACATGCGGTTCAGCTATCGGCCACAGAATCCGCTCTACCTGCTCCTCGTGCGCGCGTATCGGTTGCAGCAGCCGACGATGCTCGCGAACACGCCCGCGTACGCCGGGTGCAAGAGCTGGGTGCCGCTCGATCAACCGATCGGGTTGGGCGACGCGACGCCGGTGCTCGACGACACGACGTTCGCGCTGCGGCGGACGTCGATTCTCGACCGCATCGCGATGATCTGATCGCACCGTCGGGGGCGCTGGGCGATTTCGCGATCCTGCCCAGGGCCTCGTCCGTCAACATTTCGCAACAACCTGGGTAGTCCAAGGGAGGAAGTCGATTTGCATACAGTCCCTCGGCAGTGCCGCGCTGGGTCGACGGCATGAGACGAACGAGCGCGATTCACAACTTCCGCTTGCCTGCGCGCTTCGCATTCGGGGGCGTGCTGATGTTCGCGCATCTCGCGGCGCGCGGCCAAGCGCCCCCCGACCGGGCGGGCGTCGAGTTCTTCGAGAACCACGACGAGGCGAGGAAGTCGTGGGCGTATCAGCCGCCCAGGGATCAGCCGCTGCCGGCGGTGAAGGACGCCGATTGGGCGAAGACGCCGATCGATCGGTTCGTGCTCGCGAAGCTGGAGGAGAGGGGGTTGAAGCCCGCGCCCGCCACCGATCGGCGCACGCTCATCCGCCGGGCGTACTTTGACCTGATCGGTCTCCCGCCATCGCCGGCGGAGGTCGACGCGTTCGTCGCCGACGCGTCGCCCGACGCGTACGCGAAGCTCATCGACAAACTCCTCGCATCGCCCACCTACGGCCAGCGCTGGGCGCGGCACTGGCTCGACGTCGTCCGCTACACCGATTCGTTCGACTCCCGCGTGCTCGGCGGGCCCAATGACAGCGCCTTTGCCTGGCGCTACCGCGACTGGGTCGTCGACAGCTTCAATCGCGATCTCCCCTTTGACCGCTTCGTGCAGGAGCAAGTGGCCGGTGACCTCATTCCGTCCCTCGACGGGAAGCCGTTCAACAAGGACGGCATCGTCGCGACGGGCGTCTACATGATCGGCGAATGGGGCGGCGGCGACGCGGACAAGGAAAAGCTCATCAGTGACATCGTGGACGATCAGGTCGACGTCACCGGTCGCGCCTTCATGGGGCTGACGGTTTCGTGCGCGCGTTGTCACGATCACAAGTTCGATCCGATCTCGACCAAGGACTATTACGGCCTGGCCGGCATCTTCTATTCGTCGCACATCCTGTCCGACATGGGACCGAAGGGCGGCAGCCCCGTGAACGTTCGCGCCCCGCTCATGAGCGAGGCGGAACTCGCGCAGCGAAAGGCCGACGAGACGCGTGTCGCACAGCTCGACGCCGAGATCGAGTCGGCGCTGGATGCGCAGTACACGCAACTCGCCAGCGCCATGCTGCCGCAGGCCGACAAGTACCTGGCGGCGGCGTGGGAGTATGAGCACTACAAGGGCGGCGCACAGCGCCCGCCCATCGCCGAGTTCGCGCGGCAGCGCGGGCTGCGCGGCTATGAGCTGACGCAATGGGTGAAGTTCATCGCCGCCCCCGAACTCGATCTACTCACACAGCCGGCGCCGAGCATCGGCGGGCTGGCGAGCGTATTTGGCTGGCGCAACGCGCGCAGCGCCGAAGCGCCCATCGTGCTCATCAACAGCACGCCCCAGGCGCAAACGATCAACGGTGTGGCCGGGCTGACGCTGCCGGGACTCAGCGTCAACCTGCATCCCTCACCCAGCGCCGGCGTGGCGGTGAGCTGGAAGAGCCCGATCAGCGGGCGCGTGCGCATCACCGGTCGCGTCACGGACGGTCATGCGGTGTGCGGAGACGGTATCGCGTGGTCGCTCGCGAAAGTCGGTGGGAAGTCGGCGGGCGAGCTGGCATCGGGCACCGTCGCCAACGGGGGCGCGCAGGCGCTGATCGACGGCACGGGCGGAGCGTCGCTGGCCGCGCTGGACGTGCTCGCCGGCGAGCGCGTGCAGCTAACCATCCTGCCGAAGGTGGAATATTCC
>JBAUGM010000706.1:0-7873 GCA_049679725.1 Tepidisphaeraceae bacterium | reverse complement strand
CGAACACGTTGCGCGCGCCGCCCGCCAGGAGCGACGCGAGGGCCATCTTGCCGACGCCCACGCCGCACTCGGCGAAGAAGTGCCGGCGGGTGATCTCGCGAAGCGCGGCCGCGTTGCGCGCGGGTCGTTGATGGCAGGGCATGAGAAACCTCAATGCAAGGATGAGGGATGAGGGATGAAGGACGAATCAGAAAGGCAGGAAGCCTTCTTTTTCATCCTTCATCCCTCCTCCTTCATCCCTATTCCTTCGTCACCGTCTCATCCAGATTCAGCATCGTCCGCGCGACCATCGTCCAAGCGGCGACCTCCGGCAGATCCATGCCGGCGGGGACGACCTTCGGGTCCGGCAGCGCGACCGGCGCCGGATCAGCCGTCTTGTCGCGGAAGCGTTTCAATTGCGTCTCGTAGAACGCGGCGATCTGCTCGATCTCCTTCGGCTCCGGCGCGCGGGCCACGCACAACCGGAAGATCTGCCGGACGCGCGCCTCGACGTCCTCCGTCTGCACTTCCTCCACGATCCGCCGGCCCAGCGCCTGGGCGGCCTCAACGTACACGGCGTCGTTCAGCGTCGTCAGCGCCTGCAGCGGCGTGTTCGAGCGGATTCGCCGCGCGCAGACGACTTCCGACGTCGGCGCATCAAACACCATCAATCCAGGGTACATCTGCGTGCGCTTCAGGTACGTGTATAGCCCGCGGCGGTAACGGTCCGGTCCCTCGCTCGTCGGCCAGGCCAGCGGGCCGTACGACAGCTCCGTCACGCCCGGCGGCTGCGGCGGGTAGACGCTGGGGCCGCCGATCTTCTCGTTTAGCAACCCCGACGCCGCCAGCGCGATGTCGCGAACCGTCTCCGCTTCCACGCGCACGCGCGGCCCGCGCGCCATCAGCACGTTGGCCGGGTCCTTCGTGAGCAGCTCCGGCGTGACGCGCGACGACTGGCGGTAGGTCGCGCTCGTCACGATCAGCCGGTGCATCGACTTCATGCTCCAGTTCTGCCGCACGAACTCGGTCGCCAGCCAGTCGAGCAGTTCCGGGTGCGAGGGCTTCTCCCCCATGATGCCGAAGTCCTCAACCGTGTTCACGATCCCGCGCCCGAAGTACTGCGCCCAGACTCGGTTCATCGTCACGCGCCCGATCAGCGGGTTCTGTGGCGACACGAGCCAGCGCGCCAGTGCCAGCCGATTCTTCGCCCCCTTGGCCAGCGGCGGGAGGACGGCGGGGACGCCCGCGCCGACTTCCTCCTTCGGCTGGAGGAACTCGCCGCGGTGCATGATGCGCGTGACGCGCGGGACCGACCGCTCGCGCATCACGAGCGTCGTCGGGTAGTCCGGCATCGACTTGCGCAAGGCCGCGATCGCCTGGTGCTTATCCGCAAGCATCGGGGTGACGGACAGGAAGTGCTGCTTCAGCCGCGCGAGCTGCGACGGCGTGCGCCGATCCGCGGGCGTCAGCACGATCGCCTCGACGTCCTCCGGCACGCCCGCCGCCTCGATCGACTCGCGCGGATCGCTCGTGACGGAAATGCGCAGCCGGCCAATGTTCTCCTGCTGGTGGTAGTTCTGGAGGATCGCGACTTCGAGCCGCGTGCCGCCGTCGATGTTGATCGGCGACTTAAGCTGGAACACGGCCTCGTGCGGCCTGGCGTCACCGATCGGGACGGTCCAGTGCGTGTCCTTCTTCCCGTCGATCGCGCGGGCGATCGTGTCCGGCGAGATGTCGGCCGTCGCCTTTGACAATTCGAGCGGTGCCGCGGGCTGGGTCGTCGGCGCGTCTTTCGCTTTCGCGCTCACCGTGAGGCCCGACAGCAGCCATCCGCCGTTGTTGTTGCGCCCCGGGCCTCCCTTCGGTTGCTCGTCGCTGGGCAGCGCTTCCAGGCGAATGGCGGTGATGCCCTTGAGGTCGGTGTCGAAGCCGAGTTGGTACTCGTCGCGGTAGAGGTTGTCGCCGGTGAACAGCAGGGAATTGTCGTTCCCCTTCGTGATCGTTGCGCCATGGCGACGGCTGAACGCCACCGGATCGAGCTGAGTCCACTGCACCGCCTTGGCGGCGACGCCCTTCTCCCACTCAGCGAGCTTCTGGGCGAGGAACTTCGCGCGCCGATCCGCCTCCGCCATAGCAGCGTTGGGATCGGGCTTCGGGCGACCGACCGAGAGGCGAAACTTGCCCAGCTCGTGGTTCGCGTGCTGCTGATCGAGCGTGAAGACGAGCGTGCTCGTCCCCGCCTCCGCCGCTTGCCTGTCACGAGCGGAGTCGAGTGGCCTGTCACGAGCGGAGTCGAGTGGCGGCTTCGCGAATCGGAAGACGATGGAACGGTTCTGATTGAGGTTGCTGCCATCCGATGGAGCGATCGCCCAGCCCGTCGTCAGGTTGTTATCGATGGCGGACGCGGCGCTATAGTCCACCTGCTCGAAGTCCGCCTTCGCGGCGACCAGCTTGAGGACCTTCGGCTTCCCCGCATCCGCGCCCGCGATGGCGACCTTGAACTCGCTCAGCACGAAGTTGCCGTTCCCGATCGAGCCCCGGCCCGGCCCGTTCTTCGGCAGCGACGGATCGGTCAGCGCCTCCAGCCGGATCGTGGTGACGTCCTTCAGGTCGACCGACGCCTCGATCGTGTACTTGTCCTTCTCCGGTTGTGCACCCGCCGCGAGGATCGAGTCGTCCGGCTGCTTCGTCAGGACGACGTCCTTCTCCTTCGCCGTCATCTTCGTCGGCGAGAGGACGGTCCACTCGATCTGTTCGTCGCGGGTCGGGAACGCACTCTCCAGCGCCGCCTCGGCCAGATCGATCTTCCGCTCGATCGCGCGGCGCTGAGACGTGATGTCGGCACGGGGGACGTCGAACTTCGGCTCGTCGGCGTTGTTCAGCAGCGCGAAGAACTCGAAGTATTCCTTCTGGCTGATCGCGTCGTACTTGTGGTTGTGGCAGTTGGCGCACTGCATCGTGAGCCCGAGGAACGTCGTGCTCGTGGTCTGCACGCGGTCGACCAGCGCCTTGTAGCGGAACTCCTCGACGTCGATCCCGCCTTCCTCGTTGAACATCGTGTTCCGGTGGAAGCCGGTCGCGATCTTGTCCTCCGCCGACGCGTTGGGCAGCATATCGCCGGCGATCTGTTGAATCGTGAACTGGTCGAACGTCACGTCGCGGTTGATCGCGTCGATCACCCAGTCCCGGTACGGCCAGATGCTGCGCGGGTTGTCCTTCTCGTAACCGTTGGTGTCGGCGTAACGCGCCAAATCGAGCCAGTGCCGCCCCCAGCGCTCGCCGTAGTGGGGGGAGGCGAGCAGACGGTTCACCAGCCTGTCGTACGCGTCGAGCGAATCGTCCGCGACGAACGCGTCGACCTCCTCCGGCGTCGGCGGCAGGCCGATGAGATCGAGGCTGAGCCGCCGGATGAGCGTCGTCCGATCCGCCTCCGGCGACGGCTGCAACCCTTCCTTCTCCAGCCGCGCGAGGATGAAGTGATCGATCCCGTTCCGCGGCCACTTCTCGTTCGCGGTTGACACCTTCGCCAGCGCATGGTGCACCGGCGGAACGTACGCCCAATGCCTCTCCTCTTCGCCGTGCACGTTGCTCGCGTGATCGGGCCACGTCGCGCCCTGATCGATCCACGCGCGAAGGATCTTGATCTGGTACTCGGGCAGCGGCGGCCTGCCGCTGGGCATGCGCTTCTCGTTGCCCTCGCCGAGCACGCGCTTGATCATGACGCTCTCGGCGCTCTTGCCCGGGGCGACGGCCGGGCCGGTGTTGCCGCCCTCGAAGGTCATCTCCTTGTTGTCCAGCCGCAGCGCGCCGCGGCGCTTGGACGGGCCGTGACACTCGTAGCAGGTGTGGGCGAGGATCGGCTGAACGTCGCGCGTGAAGTCGATCTTGCCGTCGGCGGGGAAAGCGGCGGGGAGGGGAAGTCGCGACAGGTCGATCGCGGGCCTGGCGTCTTTCGCATCGCTCAGGGCGACCCTCTTCGTCTCCACGGTTGTATCCGAGTCGCCCGTTTCCCCCGAGGCGCTCGACGCGACGATCGGCGGCGCATCGGGCGCGAACGTAAGCGCCCCGCCGAGATAATTGGCCAGGCCGACGATCACCGCGCAGAGCACGGCAGCGGTGCGATACGCCCCCAACCCGACGCCGCGCCAGTTGCGGACGGACAGCGCCAGCAGCGCGACGATCGCGACCGCCGCGAGGACCGCGCCCGTCGGTTGATCCAACACGGCGGCGCGCAGGCTCGCGGCATCCCACTTCGTCCAAGCGGACACCGCCGCCGCCGCTGCCAGCGCCGCCCAGATCGCCCCAAATCCCAGGCAAGCCGTCGCCGCGGGCGAAGGGGTGTCCTTCCGCCGCAGGAGTCGCCAGACCTCGACCACGGCGGCGACGGACAGGAGGGCGATCGAGAAGTGGATGAACACGCCCTGGAACCGCCCCAGCGTCTCCAACCAAGGCGACGGCTGAGCTTGCGCGACGATGAAGGAAATGCAATCGGCCATACCCACCGTTGTTACCGAACGCCCGCCGAGACGTTGCCCCCGCAAGAGTTGCAATCTTAGCCGATTTTAACCCTCAATGCCGCAGCGCCATTGCGAACGACCCCATCGCCGCCGCCGCCGCGAGGGTGCGGACGTGGTTCCACGCCGTCCAGCGGCCACGTGGTGCGCCCACTTCGCACCGAGGAAGTCGGATTGATCACGACGAGGTTGATCGCCTGCATCGCCGCGATCCCCTCGTGCGCCGGTAGCCGCGCCAGTGCCCGCATGACGAACGTCGAGAACGCGAAGAAGGCGCCGGCGATGCGTCCCCACCCGAGGGCGGCGAGGAGCGACAGTGCGAATATGAACGGGTCCGCGCTCAAAGTCCGATTCCTGTCATATCAGAAAGAAGACGCAGCGCAGAGACGCAGAGAAACGGAGTCAGGACGAGAGAACACGGATGCGATTTCCGTTCTTCTCCTCCCTGCTCCTTTCCTCTGCGTCTCTGCGTTCGTCTTCGATTCCCCGAGCGCGCTGGGAGGCGAACAGAAAAACCGGGACAGCTCTGGATTTATACGGGCGACTTCAACACACCGGATCGCGCAAGATTCCCCGATAAATCCGAGCTACTTTTATCGAAAATATCCAGATCTGTCCCGGTTTTCTTGCGCGGCCTTGGGCTGCAAAATAATCCAGATCTGTCCCGGTTTTTCTTTCCCCGGTTTTTCTTTCCGAGAGAGGTCGCGCCGAATCGAGATGGTGCGACCGACGAAGGTCGTGCCACCTGAGGCGCGCGACGCATCGGCGCGACCGGCGGACGAACGGGAGGAGCGTGATCGAACGTAACCCGCGCGTCGACGATCGCTCGCCCCTCTCCCCCGCCCTCTCCCCGACAAACACCGGGGAGTGGGGGGAGCGTGATCGCGCGCGTGGACGTGGCTCGGGAGGGCGAGGCCCCGCCCGAGCCGGGTTCTCGATCGCGCGCCGCGCCCTCCCGCGCGACGCAAGACGCGGCTCGGGCGGAGCCTCGTCCCCCCGGGAGCGGCAGCTGGCGCGACGGGTCAACCATCCTGGTGCGGGTCGCCGTCGCGCGGACGAACGGGGGGAATCCCGCAACTTTCCCTGGTGCGGCGTGTCTCTTACGTGCGGGAGTACCCTCTTGCAGTGGAAGACCCCGCCTTGCCGGGGAATAATGCGAGGCGGGGGCGCATTGTTGGCTGGAAGGAGCGACATCGGATGCGCATATCGATGAGTTGGCTGATTCCGTTGCTCGCGCTCGCGACGCTCGTCCGGGCTGAGGACGCTTCGTCGTCGTCGTCGAAGACGAAAAACCTCGTCAAGGCGGAATCGTTCGCGAGCGTTTCGGCGATCAAGCCGGGCGAGCCGTTCAAGGTGGGCGTGCGCTTCAAGATCGAGCCGAAGTGGCACATCTACTGGATCAACCCCGGCGAGTCCGGTCAGGCCACGCGCGTGGACTGGAAGTTCCCTGAAGGATTCAAAGTCGGCAAATTGGAGTACCCCGTTCCGGTCAACTTCCCGCAGCCGGGCGATGTGAAGGGGTATGGATATCTCAATGAAGTGATGCTGATGGCGACCGTTACTCCGCCGGCGGACCTCGCGCCGGGGACGGAGGTGCCGTACACGACCAAGGCCGACTGGCTCGTGTGCGAAGACGTGTGCATCCCCGGCAAGGCGAGTTTCGAGGGCAAGCTCACCGTCGCGCACGAAGCGACGCCGGCAAATGAAGATTTGTTTAGGGGATGGACCGACAAACTCCCCCGTTGGAACATGACGGAGCTGAAGGCCCTCGTCTTGAAGACGGAGGCGGAGCACAAGGACGTGGAGAAGGGTCTGGTCGAGTTGGCCGTGCAGTGGCGTGACCAGCCGCCGGCGGGGGTGGAGTGGTTTGTGGGGACGCCGGACAGCGTCATTCAGAAGGATCTCGAAGCGACGACGGACGGATCGCGGTCGAAACTGACGTTTCGGCCGGTGCCGGTTCCGGAAGAGCAGGTTAAAGTGCCGGTCGTCGTTGCGTACACGGATGCCGCCGGGAAGCGGCAGGGGGTGGAATTCTCGTTCAAACTCGGCAAAAAGCAGGCGGCCCCGAAGGGTCAGGCCGCCGCCTCTCGGAGTGACCCACAGTGACCCCCAAACCCCCAATCCCCGTATGGAGGATCGTCATGCGTAAGGTAGTGATTCCCGCCGCGGCGTTGCTCGCCGTGGCTCTCGTATTCTCGGCGGCATTCGCCGCGGACGACAAGGCCGACAAGGCCGCGCCCGCCGCCGCCAAGTCCGCCGACGGCGCTCAGGTGGGCGATGTCGCGCCGGAGTTCTCGCTTAAGGACCAGGACGGCAAGACCGTCGACCTGGCCTCGCTCAAGGGCAAGACCGTCGTCCTCGAGTGGTTCAACCAGCAGTGCCCGTACGTCGTCAAGCACTACAAGACGACGAAGACGATGAACACGACGGCCGAGAAGTACAAGGACAAGGACGTCGTGTGGCTGGCGATCAACACGACGGGCAAGAGCGCCGAGGAGAACAAGGAAACGGCGCAGGCGTGGGGCATCAACCACCCGATCCTGAACGACACGACGACGTCGGTGGCGCAGGCGTACGGCGCCAAGACCACGCCGCACATGTACGTCATCGATAAGGAAGGCAAGCTGGTCTACAAGGGCGCGATCGACGACGATCCCTCCGACAGCGCCGCCAAAGGCGACAAGGCCGTGAACTACGTCGCCAAGGCGCTGGACGAAGTCCTCGCCGGCAAGCCGGTGAGCACGACTGAGACCAAGGCGTACGGCTGCGGCGTGAAGTACAAGAAGGGCGATTCGTAGCCTGACGTGAAACGTGAAGACGTGAAACGTGAGGAGGCGCGGGACGTGTCCCGCGCCTCCTTTTTTCGTTTGCCTTACTATCCATATTGAGGGTGAGGCGCCTTTCGGTGTAGCCGTCGAGCTTGCTCGCGGTGGGAGCGCTGACACGGCGAGCAACCTCGCCGACTACACCGGATGCGCGCCCGGCTCAGCACCGCGGGCGCGCGCCGTCACGTCACCGCTGCCGGCTCATGATGAGCAGGGCGATCGTCATCGTCTGGACCGTCAGGGCGAGGATGAGCGTGTTGAGCAGCGTCATCGGCTCGGCGCGGTTCAGGTAGGCGAGAAAGAGCAAGGCCAGCGTCATGACCTGCGCGATGCCCGCGAGCATCTTGCTGACGGAGAAGTCCTGCACCGGCTGCTCGTTGCGGCGGCGGAGCTCGTCGAGGATCTGCTCGCCGACGGTGATGAGGCGCGCGTCGCGGTCGCCGTGCGACGACGAGGATGAGGACGACGCGGACAGCGACGGCGACGAGGTCGCGGAGTGGACGGTCGTGACGTGCGGGTGCGGCGGCGGCGCGAGCGGGGTGGATGCGGCGGGGT
>JBAUGM010000705.1:0-5335 GCA_049679725.1 Tepidisphaeraceae bacterium | reverse complement strand
ATACGGCGCTCGGCACATCGGGCCTCAGCGCGCCAAGCGACTCGGGCCGCGCGCGGACGTGCATCCAGAGCAGCTCTTTCCGGTGCGCGCTTTGGAAGGGCGGGCGACCGGCGAGCAGGTGGAACGCGGTGCACGCGAAGCTGTAGATGTCGCTCGCCGGCGTCGCCGCCGCGCCGGTAAGGACCTCGGGCGGCGCGTACATCGGCGTCCCCGCCGCCTCGTTCGCGAGCGGCAGGCCGTCGCCCGGGTCGCGCAGGCTGGCCATGCCGAAATCGCCGACCTTGCATCGCCCGTCGCGCGAAACAAACAGGTTGGCGGGTTTCACGTCACGGTGGACGATGCCGGCCGCGTGCGCCGCGGCGAGCCCCTCGGCGGCGTCGGCGAGGAGCTGACACGCGCGCGCCGGGTCGCGCGCGAGCGTCCGCGCCATCTGGAGCAGCGTCCCGCCCTCGACCAGCTCCATGGCGATGTAGTACCACCCGCCCACGTGGTTGATCTCGTGGACGCGGACGATGTTCGGGTGCTCGAGCCGCGCCGCCGACCGCGCCTCGCGGATGAACTGCTCCGTGCGCCGACGCTCGATGGGCGAGTCGCCGGGATGAAACAGCTTCAACGCGACGTAGCGGTGCAGCACCGTGTCTTCCGCGCGGTACACGCGACCCGTCGCCCCCCTGCCGAGCAGCGACAACAGCCGGAACCGCCCGACGATCCGCGGCGGCCGCGACGTGCTTCGCGCTCGAGATGTTCCCGTCCCCTGTCCCATCCGATGACAACTCAGCGTTGGATGATTCGTTTGAGGTCCACGAGCTCCCGCTCGATCTCGGCCTCGTCCTGCGCGTACTCGCCGATGACGTCGCGCAACGCGCGCGTGAAGCCGCGTCGGGCGGTGACGGCCAGATTCGACGCGTGCGACGCGGACCGGAGGCCGAGGCGGTCGACGAGCTGCTCGTACGGCGCGGGCGCCACGCCGTCCCGAACCGGCCGAAGGATGCGCGCCTGAAAGACCGTCCACAGGTCGTCGCGACCCACGGACTGGCAACGTTGCCGAAACTGCATGACGGCCAGCGATAACACCTGCTGAGCCCAGGCGCGCTCGAACGGATCATGCGGGACCGCGCCGGCGACGTCCGATGCGGAACCGTCGATCGCCACCACCAGGCGGCCTCCGCCGCGCTGGATGGCGCGCTGCTTGCGCCGCTCGCTGACCACGAAATGGTCGAGCGCCGCGAGCAGGTAATGGCGGAAGCGTCCGCGCTCGCGCGACACGCGCGCGAGGAGGTTGGCCTGGATCACGCGTTCGCAGACGAAGCCCTGGAGCAGGTCCTCCGCCTCGTCGGCATTGATCCGCCGCCCGACGACCAGGTGCGTGCGGAGCGGACCGAGGTACCGGCAGAGCAGCCGCTCCAGCTTCGCCTGCTGGTCCTCCGCCCGCCCGCTCCCCGCCTCCTCAACGAGCGACCATTCCGTTTGTGGGAACGATTCGAACAAGGACGAGCCCGGCGACTTCATGACGCCCGTAGCGTATGCCCGGCGACGCTCGCGCGGCGAGGCGCGCGCGCAATCATAGCGCAACCGTAGCGCATCCCAAGCCCTGGCGTGACGTGCGGGAGCGCTGGGCACAGGGCCGGGGAACGCTCGGGAAATTTCGCCGCGCAAGATCCTCGCGCGACGTGCGTATTGAAGGCGAGCGCCGCCGCTGCGTCGCGCGCCTTCGCGCGCGTTGGGGGGGACGCTGCGGGGCGACGGCGCGTTGTCGTCGTTTTGGCATGTCCATACCTGGGACCTTGGGGAGATCGCATGGTCGCCGCCATTTCGGAGCGCATGGGAACACGGAAAGTTGCACGAGTCGCGGTCGTGGACGTGGAGCCGGGGTTCACCCGGTTGCTGGCGACGGAATCGCGGGACGTCGAGTTCGCGCGCGTCTCGCCGGAGGCGAACGCGATCGGGCGACTGCTTGACGACCGGCCGGACGCGATCGTCATCGCGCGCTCGGTGCCGTTCGCCGACGTGCTGGCGCTCTGCCGCGCCGTCCGCGCGCAGCCACAGCTTCAGCACACGCCGCTCGCCGTCTTCAGCTTCCGGCACGGGGGCGCGGAAGAGGTGCAAGTGCTGGAGGCGGGCGCGGACGACTACGTCGGCACCGCCATCTCCCCGCCGTCGATCCTTGCGCGCCTCCGCATGCTCATGCGCCGTGGCGCGAGGGCGGTTGCGCCGGCGGAACTCGACGAGATCATTCGCATCGGCCGCCTCGCCGTCCGCGCCGACAGCTATTGCGTACACCTCGACGGCCGGCAGATCGACCTGACGGCGGGCGAGTTCCGGCTGCTCTGGCGCCTGGCGATCCACGCCGGCAAGACGCTGACCGTCTCGCAACTGGGCGACGCGCTGGCGGGCGGGCGCGACGCGCCATCCGAACAGTCGATCCGCTCCCGCGTCCACGCGCTGCGCCGCAAGCTCGGCTCCGCCAGCGGGCAGATCCAGACCATCAAGAACGCCGGCTACCGTCTGGTGCCCTGACGGCGCGCGCCGCGCTTTCTTGTCCTGAAGCAGCGGAGGGCAGGCGCCACGCCTGCCCTCCGCTCGCCATGAATTTCTCTGTCAACGCGCCAGCTCACTGCCTCCTTCGCCGCCGCAGAGCCAACATGCCCAGGGCCATTCCACAGAGTGCCGACGCGGCCGGCTCGGGAACGGCGACGACGGCGCCGGCGACGTTCAGCGTCAACTGCGTCGTGCCGATCGTCCCGGGCAGGTTCTCGTCGGAGAACATCAGCGTGTAAGTCGCATCGAACGTGCCGAGCTGTGACGTATCGAAGAACATCGAGCGCCCCAGCGACGCGGCGGCCGCAAGGTTGCTAAAGGTTGCCAGGTTGGTCGAGAAGACGGACTCGGCATCGCCCGCTTCGACGAACGAGTCCAGGTCGAGCTTCGCCGTGAGGCTCGCGCCGAGCGATGACGCGACGTTGAAGATCGAGAAACCGATCGGCGCGACCGACTCGCCCAACTCGACCGAGCCGAAATCGATCGAGAGCGAATTGGTGTCCGTCGCGGCGAAGCTCGCGTTCGAGCCGTCGAGGACCGAGAGGCTCACGTTGATCGTATCGTTCGCGTCGTTGGCGCCCCGGCCCGCGCCGCCTTGCGTGGTGACGTCGAGGTTGTCGACCACGACCGCGCCGGACTTCAGCCCGGCGGTGGCGGTGGACGTGCTCAGCCCGACGCCGATCGGACGGCTGCCGGTGGTATCCATGGCGAAGGCGTTGTAACGGCCGTTCACGGTGCTGGTCGCCGACCCGCCGGCCGTCACCGAGTAGTACGTGCCGTTGACGCCCGCCTTGTTCAGCGTGACGTTCTGGGCGGCGGGAACGGGGGCGTTGCGAAGCACGCGCCCGAGGTTGATGCTCGCGCTCGAGCCGCCGTTGGCATCGGGCGCGGCGACCGACAGCCGCGTGTCGTTCTGCTGATTCGCATAGACCGACCAGGCGTACTCCGGGCGGTCCACGAATGGGTTGCGGTTGCTCTGCTTGAACGAATTGGCGATCGCGGGGCTGTTCGCCCCGGCCAGGCCGTAGATCGCATGGTTGCGCCGGCGTTCGAACGTGTCGGGGACGTCCTTGTAGTGGTAGTGCAGCAGCGCGTTCAGGTCGCCCATCTGGCTGATGTTCGCTCCCGGGTTGCCGTTCACCAGGCTGAGATGGCTCCAGCGCGTCGCCATGTAGAACGCCGAGCGCGCGACGTCGCCGGCATCGGTGTTGCCGGGATACCAGTAGTTTCCGCTCTGCGTTCCGTAGCCGCCGCTCGACGTCGGCGTACCGTAGTTCCGGTTGAGGTGCGAGGTATTGACGCCCGGATTGCACGGCCGCAGGTTGAACTGATCGGATGCGATACCCGTGTACGTATTGCTCGGATCATTGGCGCCGGGCCCGAGGCGGGAATCGGGCCAGATGTGCTCGCGGTTCCACGTCGAGCCGCCATCCCACGTCGCGGGAACCGAAGCGCGGGTGTACATCAGATGGATGTTCCCGCCCGTGCTGGGGTCCGCGTCGGTGACGCCCGCGGAGAAGCGTGCGTTGCCGTAGTTCACGCCCGTCACGCCGGTGTTGACGATCGTGCGCAGCTGTGTCTGAAGCGCCGTGCCGGTCTGGTTGGAGATCGAGGAATAGTACGTCGCCGGGGCGTCGTACTGAGCGCGGGCGTTCGCGATCGTGAACAGCAAGACCACAACGGCGGCCATGAACATGCGTGTGTGCATCGTGTGTTGCATTACTTGTAGATAACCAATGACGTGAGGTTGCGACTCGCGTTCCGACGCTGTCGTACGGTTCAGACTGAATTCGCGCGCTCTGTCATCCTGAGGTACTCCGAAGGATCTCTCCCACTCGAACGCCCGAGATCCTTCGGAGTACCTCAGGATGACAAGCAACGCGCGCACGTTTCAATCCTGATGCGTATCAGTGTGTCGGAAGCGGGTAGTGGAAAACGAATGGCGCCGCAGCGGCCGGGGGCGCATCGTGCGCCCCAGGCGCTGTGGGCGACAAAGGGGGCATCAGCCGATGCGGTTTCGGCGGCGGCGGAGCAGAAGCCCGACGGTGCCGACGGCGAGCGGCAGGATCCCGGTCGGCTCGGGGACCGCCGTGAGCGTCAGCGGCGAGTAGCCGACGATCGGATCGCCCCCGCCCTCAGTGACATTGGTCACGGCGATCGGCGTACCCGTGTTGATCTTGACGCCGGACGTCACTCCGCTCCAGGTGGGCGTGATCTCGCCCTCGCCGGCGATCGACGAGACCGTGAACGTTCCGGAATACACGAGGTCGCCGCCCACGCCGGTGAACACGCCGCTGCTGTGGAGCGGGCGGATGTTCTCGATGTCGCCACCCGCCGTCAGCGCGCCGGGGCTCTGGCTGGCGCCGGACGCCCACGACGCCGCGCCCGATGTGGCGAGTTGACCGACGGCCCCGAAGCTGATGGCAGCGCCGTCGCCGTCGACGTCGAGCAGGTCGAACGACATCGAGTTGACGCCGTCGCCCTGCGTGGAACTGGCCGGGTTGTGGTTGAGGGTGTTGATGGTGCGCGTCGTGGCGCCTTGCGTGTTCTGGGTCCCGATCGACGCCATGCTGACGTGGACCTGGTACTCGTACGACTGGCCGGCCTCGACCTGAATCGAGTCGGCGAACGCGCCAACCGATCCGGACGGGCGCGCCAGCACCGAGACGTTGACGAGCGGCGCAGCCTGGGCCGCGCCGGCAAGGGCGAGAACGGTGGCAGCGGCAGCGCCGGCCAGCGTGAGTTTGGAATTCTTCATTGGACTACTCCTGTTGTGTTCAGTGAAACGTGAAGTCGT
>JBAUGM010000704.1:0-11564 GCA_049679725.1 Tepidisphaeraceae bacterium | reverse complement strand
TCCACGGGTCGAATCGTGCGGCGGCCTTGCGGCTGTGAGGCGTTCGCAACCCGCGCAGCGGCCGAGGGTTGGCAGCGTTTCTTCGTCGCCCTGCGCGAAAAATAAGGACTTACGAGCGTCGAGATTTCCTGCCGGAATGGCGGGAGATGGCAAACCCGAATGACCAAACCAGAATGACGAATCAATGACCAAATCCAAATGACGAACGAAGAGGTCTTCCTCATTTGGGATTAGCCATTCGACATTGATTTCGTCATTCTGGTTTCGACATTCGGGTTTCTGAGCATGCACACCCTCGTCATCGCCATCGGCTCCCACGGCGACGTCCACCCGATGCTCGGCATCGCCACGGCGCTGCAAGCGCGCGGCCATCGCGTCACCTTCATCGCCAGCCCGTACTTCGAATCCCTCGTCCGCAAGGCGGGCGTCGACGACTTCGTCCCGCTCGGGACTGCCGACGAGTTTCGCGACGCACTGTCCAACCCGGACCTGTGGCATCCGATGAAAGGGTTCCGCGCCGTCTTCGAGAAGGGCGTGCTCCCCGCGATGGGTCCGACGTACGACGCCATCGCCGAGCGCTACGTGCCGGGTGAAACCGTCGTCGTCGCGCACGCGATCGCGCTGGGCGCGCGGATCGCGCAGGACAAGCTCGGCATCCCCACCGCGACGGTGCAGCTCGCGCCGGCGGTGTTTCGATCGGTCCACCAGGCACCGAAGCTCGCGGGGCTGTACATGCCCGATTGGATGCCGCTGGGGATGAAGCGCGGATTGTGGCGATTCATCGATTGGGCAGTCGTCGATCGGCTCCTCGCCCCGCCGATCAACGCGTTGCGCGCGGAGAAGGAATTGCCGCCCGTGCGGAACCTCCTCGACGGTTGGTGGCTGTCGCCACAGATCGTTCTTGCACTGTTTCCCGAGTGGTTTGCACCTCCGCAACGGGATTGGCCGAGGCAGGTGCGCTTGACGCAGTTCCCGCTGTACGACGAGCGCGACGTCGAGCCCGTCTCGCCCGAGTTGGAGCGGTTCCTCAGCGCCGGCGACAAGCCCATCGTCTTCACGCCCGGCTCGGCGATGACGTTCGGCCATGATTTCTTCCGCGCGTCCGCTCTCGCGTGCGAACTCTTGAACCGTCGCGGCATCCTCCTCTCGCGCCACCGCGAGCACATTCCGCGCGATCTTCCGCCCGCCGTGCGCCACTTCGACTACGCGCCATTCAGCCGGATTCTCCCGAGATCGGCGGCGCTCGTTCACCACGGCGGGATCGGCACGACGTCGCAGGCGCTGGCGGCGGGGATTCCGCAGCTGGTCATGCCGATGGCGCACGATCAGCTCGACAACGCCCACCGCGTCGCGCGCCTCGGCGCGGGGAGTTGGATCACGCGACGCAGGTATCGCGCGAACACCGTCGCAGCGAAGCTCGGCGCGCTGATCGATGACCAGACCGTCGCCAGCGCGTGCAGGCAGGTCGCGGCGCGGTTCGTCGGGGTCGATGCGCTCGCGGAGACGTGCGCTCTGATCGAGCAGCTTCACGCGAGGCAGCATCCCCGGGCTCCGCTTGCGCTACGCCCCGGGGCGTAGCGCAGCACGCGACAGCGGCGCAGCGGAGCCCGGGGATCTCTTCGTCCCGAGCAAACATCTCCCCTTCCCCGCGGTATTTGGATGCATGACCCGATGCCTCGCTGCGATCCTGTCGCTCGTCATCGCTTTCAGCACCACTGCGCTGCGCGCGGAACCCCCCGCGCCGCGCACCAGCGCGTTCTACCCGCCCGCCCTCCTCCAGCGCGTCCGCGCGAACATCGAGCGCGACGACTGGGGCCGCGGCATCCGCAGGCAGGCGATCGAGCTCGCCGAGCCGTGGAAGAACATGTCGGACGAGCAGGTCTGGAAGCTGATGTTCGGCGCGAACCTCCCGCGCTCGTGGATGGTCTGGTCCAACGGCAACTGCCCCGCCTGCGCCAAGCCGGTGCCGATGTACGACTGGCGGATCGACGCGATCAATTTTCCGTGGAAGTTGCGCTGCCCGCACGTCGAGTGCGCGCAGCTCTTCCCGAAGAACGACTTCGCCCGCTTCCACGAATCGGGCCTGGACGCACACGGCATCTTCGACCCCGCCAAGGCCGACCGCTCGCTGCTGTTCAACGCGGAGCATCCCGACAAGTCCGACCCGCTGCACTCCTTCGGCGTCGACGACGGCAACGGCTACGTCAACTCAGACGGCCAGCGCTGGCGCTTCATCCCCGCCTACCTCGTTTACGGCCAGTGGAAGCAGTACGTGCAGCGCGGCATCCGATGCCTCGCGACGGCGTACGTCGTCACGGGGGAACCCGTCTACGCGCACAAAGCCGCCATCCTGCTCGACCGCGTCGCGGACGTGTATCCGTCGTTCGACTTCAAGACGCAGGGCATCCTCTACGAGTCGGTCCGCGCCGACGGCTACGTCTCCGTCTGGCACGACGCGACCATCGAGACGCGCGAGATGGTGCTGGCGTACGACGCGATCCGCGACGCGATCGACAAGGACGCCGAGCTGGTGAAGTTCCTCGTAGAGAAGTCTGCGAAGTTCGACACGCCAACGAAGAAGGCAAGCGGAGCTGACATCCGCGGCAACATCGAGACGCGCATCCTCCGCGACGCCATCGCGAACCGGCACAAGATCTACTCGAACTACCCGCAGGAGTTTTTGACCAAGGCCGTCATCATGACGGCGCTGGATTGGCCGAACAATCGCGCGGAAGTGTTCGCCATGCTCGACCCGGTCATCGAGCAGACGACCGCCGTCGACGGGACGACGGGCGAGAAGGGGCTGGCGGGTTACTCGGCGTACGCGGCGCAGCGCTTCGCGGAGTTCCTCGGCTACTACGCGCGGATGGACGACAAATTCCTGCCCGAGATGATCCAGCGCCACCCGCGGTTGCCGCAGATGTGGCGGTTCTTCATCGACGCGTGGTGCGCGGACAACAAGTACTACCCCTCCTCCGGCGACACGGGCTGGTTCGCGGGACCACAGGACTACTACGCCGGCGTCTCGTTCCTTGAAGACCAGGGCGTCGGCGCAGCCGGGCACATGTCCGGCGTGGCGGTGCCGTCGATGTACTCGTTCCTCTTCTCGCTCTACGGCGCGACGAAGGACCCCGCCTTCGCACAGGTCCTCTATCACCGCAACAAGCACAAGCTCGACGGTTTGCCGTTCGACCTCTTCCAGCCCGACCCCGAAACGTTCAAGCGCGAGCTGAAATCCGTCATCGACGAGCACGGCCCGGACATCAAACAATCGAGCGCGAACAAGACACAGTGGCACCTGGCGCTGCTGAAATCCGGGCGCGGCGACAAGTCCCGCGCCGCCTGGCTCGACTACGACGCCTGGGGCGGCCACGGCCACGCCGACGGCATGAACCTCGGACTGTTCGCAAAGGGTCTGGACCTCATGCCCGACTTCGGCTACCCGCCGGTGCAGTTCGGCGGGTGGGAGTCGGATCGCGCCAACTGGTACAAGTCGACGTTCGCGCACAACACGGTGGTCGTGAACGGCGCGCAGCAACCCGGTGGCGCCGCCCCGGGCACGACGAACCTCTGGGCCGCGGGCAAGGGCTTCAGCGCCATCAGCGTGAACGCGCCGGGCCTGAACCCGAACGTCACGACGCGCTTCGAGCGCACCGCTGCACTCGTCGACGTGTCCGACGACGACGCCTACCTCCTCGATATCTTCCGCGTCGCCGGCGGGTCAGATCACGTGAAGTTCTACACCGCTCACTTCGGCGCGCTCTCGCCGCTTGGCGGCTTAGCGCTCGCCCCGGCAACAGACTTCACACACCCGCAGATGCGCAACGTCCAGGCGAGCCGCAAACCCCAACCCGGCTGGTCGATCGAGCTGAAGGTCGAAGACCGATACAATCTCTCCAATGTTCTTAAGAACATGAGAACGAATCAGACGCCGCAAAGCGCGAGCGACGTCCGCGTGCGCTACACCGACTTCACCACCGGCGCGGATGCCTACACCTGCGAAGGCTGGGTGATCGCCGGCACCTTCAACTCGACGGCACAGGCGTGGGTCCCGCGCATCATGACCCGCCGACCCGGCGGCGAATCGACGTTCGTCACCATCGTCGAACCGTTCACCGGCGAGCGACCGCTCATCGCCAAGGCAACGCGCCTGCCGCTGGCGCAGGATTCGTCCGTCGCGCTGCTGCTGGAACTGACCGACGGCCGCAGCGACGTGCTGGTGAGCAACGACACGGGCGGCGCGGTGACGCTCGCGGAGCTGGGTTTGACGACCGATGCGAAGCTGTGCCTCGTGCGCCGCGACGCGCAGCAGCGCCCGATGATGATCGTGCTGTGCGGAGGGCGGACGCTGCAAGTCGGGAAGGTGAACGTCGAGCTGCCGAAAGCGATGGACTTCGCGCAGTTCCGTGTGGGGGAGGACGGAACCCTCGCGCCGATCGCGAAACCATAGCGCGCGTGTTTCTTCCCGGGAAACGCCCGCGGGCTCCCGCCCACGGCTATAAGCTGGCGCACGAAGCACGGGCATTCGGAAGGCAAAAGGCTCGTCCACCGTCCGGCAGGTTCTAGCCTCGGGCGGGAGCCCGCGGGGGGTGCGCATCATGGTATCGGCATCCCCTCGCGCCAGAACACGCCCGGATGATCGGGCAGGTACGTGTCGAGGAGATACGCAAGATGTGCGCGCCGCTCGACGCGCTTTCGGCTCCCCCCGCGAACAAACCACCGCTTCCCGGGCGTGCGGAGGTGCTGGTTGAGCGTAGTCGTCAGAATATTCTTCAGACGGCGCATGACCTCCTCCCACGCGCAGTACGCACGCCAGCCCAGAACGATGTGCGTGTGACCCGCTTCGTTCCCGACCGCGAGGAGTCGAAACCTGCGCCGCGCGCAGAAATCGTGCGCGGTTCGGATGATGATCGTTTGAACGTTGCGAGAGAACTCCGCGGGCTTCTGCTTCGCCGATTCGTCGTATTTGCGGGCTTGTTCGGGATCGGGATCTTGATAGCCCTCACCGCGCTTCGTGTACCCGCGCGGGTGGTCGGGGGACCAGTTGCGGTAGGCGTGGATCGTGAAGTGGTAGACCGCCATGAGCGCTCTCCCATCGCGAAAGGACGCCGCGGGCTCCCGCCCGCGGCTACAACTGTTGGGCGTGGCACGACCCCCGTGCGTTCAACATGCCCTCACGTCGTGCGCCAGCTTATAGCCTCGGGCAGGAGCCCGCGGTGAAGTTCTTCCGTCCGCATCAGATCACATCCTTGACCCACCCCGGCGCGATCGGCTTCCCCTTCACCCCCTGCGCCTTGCCCTCGCTCACGAACTGAAGGATCGCGTTGCTGAAGCTCGGCAGATCATCGGGCGTGCGCGACGTGATGATGTTCCCGTCCACGACGACTTCCTCGTCCACCCACAGCCCGCCCGCATTGACACAATCGTGCACGATGCTCATGTAGCTCGTGCAGCGCTTGCCCTTCAGCACGTTCGTCGAGCAGAGCATCCACGGCCCGTGGCAGATCGCGGCCATGGGGATGTTCTTGCTCGCGGCGTCGCGAACCAGTTTCACCATGTGCTCGCTGCGCCGCATGTGATCGGGTGAGCTGCCGCCGGGGATGACGATGAGCACATAGTCGCTCGCCTTCACGTCCGCGGCACTCTTCTCCGCTTTCTGCGGGTAGCCGTGCTTGCCGACGTAGATCTCGCCCGCCCTGGGGCCGACGATGTCGACGGTGTGCCCGGCCTCCTTCAGCCGCAGGCGCGGGTACTGGAGCTCGAGGTCTTCATAAATCTTCTCGACGAGGATCGCGATCCTGGCCATGACGTCTCCTTCGAAGTTGAAAACAGAGAGATTAGCCACAGATGGGGCACAGATGAACACAGATTGGAAGAAGCGCAGTTCTGGAAAGATCGTCCTTGCAGCATCTGTGTCCATCTGTGCCCCATCTGTGGCTCAACATTTCTCCGCCTACCGGTTACGCTTCCGTCGCATGAGCTTGGAACTTCGCTGGGTCGGTGACGATGAGCGCGACCGCGTATCGGAGACGCGGATGCGCTGCTACGCGCACGGGACGGACGACCTGGCGTTGTACGTCCAACGGCTGCGCGACGACAAGCGCGTGAAGCCCGGCGATTTCCTCCTCGCCGAGCGCGACGGCGAGCCGATCGGCACGGCCACCAGCATCGCGTTCACGATGTGGGCCCGCGGCGGGCCCGTGCCGTGCCAGGGCGTCGCGTACGTCGGCACGATCAAGACGCAGCGCCGCAAGGGCGGCATCGCCACCCTCATCATGAACGAGACCCTCCGGGCGGCGCGCGAGCGATCTTTCGTCGTCTCGGCCCTGATGCCCTTTCGCGGGTCGTACTACGAACGCTTCGGCTACGGATTCGTCGAACGCCGGCAGGACTGGACGCTCCCCATGGGCGTGCTGCCCAAGGGGGATTTCGACGACGTGCGCTTCTACCGACCGGACGACTTCGCGGGCCTCGTCCACTTCAAGCAGGACGTAACCCATCGCACGCACGGCGACATCGAGCGGACGCAGGCCGAGTGGGAGCGGACCCTCTCGCTCGCGCAATCGGGCCACGTCGTGATCGACCGCGCGCCCGGCGGGGCCATCCGATCGTACATGGCGTTCGAGCACGTTCACAACAACGGCCCGGACACCGTCCGCGTGACCGAGGCGATCTACCAAGACGTGCCGGCGCTGCGGCGACTGCTCCACTTCCTCTCCAGCCTGCGCGACCAGTACAGCGACGTGAAGATCGTCCTCCCCGCCGACCTGCGGCTGAACCTGCTGCTGGCGGAGACGCAGATGACGCACCGCGCCAACCGCAACCACCCGACGCCGGAGGCCCGGCCGTTCAACCGCATGCAGGTGCGCGTGCTCGACCACGCCAAGCTGCTCGCCGCGATGACGCTGCCGGCGGCGGCGAAGGGGAGCGTGACCGTCGCCATCCACGAGGCCGAGGGGGGCGTGACGAAGCTCGCGATCGACATCGTCGACGGGCGAGCCACCACCCGCGCGACGGAGGCGTCGCCGCAGGTCGAGCTGCCCGATCGCGTGTGGGCGCCGGTGGTGTTCGGCGACCTGAACGCATCCGAGGCACATCGGCTCGGGTTGCTGACAACCACCGAACCCCGCGCCCTCGACGTGCTCGACCTCTTCGCGAGCGGGCCGACGCCGTACTGTCACGAATACTTCTAAGCGCGCGTGCAGCATCCTCCCTCCCCGGCGTTTCCGGGAGGGCGAGGCTCCGCCCGAGCCGCGTTTCTCACGAGGGGCTCGGCTCGGCAGGAGCCTCGCCCGCCTCGCCCTCCCGTTGCGATTCAGGCAAACTCAAAACTCGAACACCTGCAACCGGTTGTTTCCCGCATCCACTGCGACGACGCGGTCGTCACCATCCACCGTCACGCCGCAAGGGTAGGCGAGTTGACCCGGCTCATGCCCGCCCGCGCCCCACGTCTTGATCCCGCGGCCGGTTTCCTTGTCGATCAGTTGCACGCGATTGTTGCCGAACTCACACACGATCAACCGCCCGCGCGAGTCTTGCGCGAGGCCGTAGGGGAAGCGCAACTCGCCCAGGCCCGAGCCGCGCTGGCAGAGGTTGCGGACGAACGTGCCGTTCGTCTTGAACACGTTGATGCGGTGGTTGGCGTGGTCGGTGATGTAGACGAGGTCTTCATCCGCATCGACGAGGATCGACTGCGGGCGCATGAACTCGCCGTCGCCCTGGCCGAATTTGCCGAACTGACGGAGAAACGTGCCTTCTGGCGTGAAGACCTGGATGCGGTCGTTGTCGCCGTACTCCGCGACGAAGACGTTGCCGGCGGCGTCGAAGTCGATGTCGGTCGGGTAGATGAACTGCCCCGGCTCATGACCAAACGAACCCCAGCGGCGGAGCTCTTTGCCGTTGCGCGTGTAGACGATGACGCGGTGGTAGTGCGTGTCGGGGACGTAGACGTTCCCGTCCGGCCCGATCGATACGCCGACGGGTTTCCCCGCCTGCATCTCCGGCATGCGCCAGTCGTTCAGCGGGTTGCCCTTGCGATCGAGGTGGTAGACGTGGGCGAGCCGGTCGATGACGAAATAGGAGTTGTCCTTCTCGTCGTAGCCGATCGCGCGCGGGTAGACGAGCTGCACAGGACCGGTGCCGGGTTCGCACCAGATGGCGTCGGGCTTCGATGTCTCGTCGCAGCCCGCGACGACGAGAAGCGCCAGCACGATCACTCCGACACGCCGGTGTCTGAGCTGCAAGCGAAGACCCGGATCTTGTCGCGCGAACGATCCGGGTCTTCGCCTAGGCTCAGACACCGGCGTGACGGCGCGCAACCCCAACCACGTCAGCGCAACCGTGACCATCGTCAAGACGATCACGATCCCCACCATCAACAGCGACGCGCGGATCATGTCATCCGATCGAAGCATGTGCAGCCACGTCATCATGAGGGGCGTCAGCATCGGCGGGCGCTGCGGGGCGAGCAGCACGGTCGCGGGGACTTCGGTGAGGGACAGGATCGCCACGAGCACGGCCGACGCCCCCAGGATGGGCCACGCGAGCGGCCAGACCACGCGCATGGCGGTCTGCATCGCGCCGGCGCCGTCGACGGCGGACAAATCACGCAGCTCGCGCCACGATTTTCCCCACGTCATCGCCGCCGCCGCGAGCGCGATCCAGCCGAATCGGCCGACGTACGCCATCACGACGATGCCCGGGCCGTTGTACACCTCGCTCAGCCAGCGACGATTGTAGATGCGGATCATCGCGATGGCGAGCAACTGCCCGCCGATCAGGAACGCCGCGAGCAACACGAGCGTCGCCCCGCGCGGATGTCGCACCGCCGCCCACATCGCGGCGATCGCCATGACCATTCCTGTCGCGCCGGCGACGAGGAGTGACCCGGACACCTGCGGGCGGAACTCGTCGAACACGTCGATCGGGTCGAACGGGACGCGGAGCGAGAGGAACATCGACGCGAGCGGGACGCCGAGGGCGATGAGGACGATGGCGAAGGATGCGAGCGAGGCCCAGCGCGGGGCATCGAGCGCCGCGGGCCAGGGGCCGGCGTCGACGGCTTCCGATGCGTGCGACCGGCGCATGAGGAGGAAGGCGAGCGTCGCGAGTGCCGCGACGACACCGAGCAGCGGCAGCGAAGCCGCCACCGCCGCGCCGGCGCGGGCGGCTTGGCGATCGACCGGCGCAACGTCGGGAAATAAATAGCTCCCGTCCCTATTTATCCCATCATCCCGATTCGCTTCGTCCCTACTTATTCGAGGAGATGAATAGGGAGATAAATAGGGACGGGAGCTATTTTCCGTCCCTGAACCCTCCGCGCCGCCCATCGGCGCGGTCATAGGGTTGTCGCTCGACGCGAAGGCGCCGGTTTCGAAGACCATGCGGACTTCGGTGGCGACGACGCTGATGCCGGTCGGCTCGTAGACGCTGAACTCCTGCACGGCAATCACGGCAACGATGGCCGCGGAGGCGATCAGGGGAGCGAGGAGTTGGCGGAACGTCATCCGCCAGAGGACGCCGTCGAGCAGCGCCTGCTGCTGCACCTGCGCGTCGAGCCGCCGCAGCGCGAGTCCCGCGACGGCCGCGGGGATGGGCCAGAGCCACGTGGCCAGCGACCAGATGCAGCGCGAGACGTCCCAGAAGCCTCCGAGGCCCGGCGTGATGCCGAGGAGCCGCAGGAACTGTGACCAGCCGTAGGCGTAGACGATCGACGGGAGCAGCAGCGACACGGGCAGCGCGAGCCAGAGGAGTTTGGACCAGATTCCTCGCCCGCGCCCGAGCACGAGGGCGGCGGGGAGAGCGAGGAGGGTCGCGAGCAGCGCGACGGCGCCGTTGTAGAGCAGCGTGCGGCCGAGCAGCGCGAAGCGAAAGCGGTCGAGCTTCGCTTCGACGAGGACGTCGGGGTTCGCGACGATCTGCCAGATCAGCCAGGCGAGCGGGAGGACGCTGCAAAGGATGACGAGGAGCCAGACGGGGATGGCGAGCAGAGGTCGTACACGCTTGTCTTCCGCTTGCGGCTTCGCGAACAAGCGGGGTTCGATCCGCGAAGCCGCAAGCGGCGCACTGGCGTGCGATTGGCTCACTCGCGCCCTTCCAGGATATTCGTCGCCTCGCGCACGGCGCGGGGCATCACCTTTGCCACTGTCGCCAGATCGACGTCCATCGCCTTCACCTTCCCCGCGGCGACGTCGCGCACGCTCCAGCCGACGAACTTCGCGTCGAGCAGCTTCTGTTCGACCTCGCGCGAGAGCAGGTAATCGATCAGACGCTTGGCGGGATCACCGTTCTTCGCGCCGGTCACGAGGCCGACGGTCGTCGGGACCATCAATGTGCCGAACGCCGCCTGATCGGGCAGGACAGCTTCGATCTCCCCGCCACTGGCGAGGGCCGCGGCGATGTCGTCGTTGTCGGTGAGACCGGCATCGACCGTCCCGTCAGCGACGGCCTGGGCGACGACGGAGTTGCCGCCGAGCAGCTTGATGCCGTTGCCGCGCAGCTCCTGGAAGTACTTTCGCGCCTGCTCGTCCCCCCACAGCACGAATAGCGCCGCGACGTGCCCACCCGTCGTCCCGGCCGACGGCTTCGCCATGGCGATGCGGCCCTTCAGCGCCGGGTCGCGGAGATCAAAGAGCGACGACATACTCCGCCCGCCGGGCTTCACACCGATCACCCGCGCGCGAAGGCCGTTGCTCGCCCAGCGGTGCTGAGCATCCTTAAACTGGTTCGGCACATCTTCCGCCGACGGCGAGTCGTACGCGGTGAGCAGCCCTTCCTCGGCGAGGTTGATGGTGTGGAACGGTTCGTTCCCCCAGAACACGTCCGCGCGCGGGTTCGCCTTCTCCGCGCGGATGCGCTCGGCCAGGCCCACGCTCTTCGTCGCCTCGGCGTCCGTCACGAGCACGACCCGCACGCCCGTCTTCTGCTCGAATGCCTTCACGATCGGCGCGGCGATCGGCTGATCGACGCTGGTGTAGAGCACCACTTCGTTGGCGGGGGATGCAGCGCGGTCGCAGCCGCAGATGAGGAGAAGGAAGAGGAATGAACCGCAGATGAACGCAGATAAACGCAGATAGGAGAAGAGAAGTTTCTTTCTGCTCTTATCCGCGTTCATCTGCGTTCATCTGCGGCTAAATCGCACTTACTTCGCTTCGCTCTGAATGGTCTCGAAGTAACCCTTCACGACCTTCTGCGCCTGTTTGCCGATGCGCTCCTGGTCGATCTCGTCCGTCTCCTGACTCAGCGCGGCGGCGGCGGCTTCGGAGAGCTTGGCTTTGCTCTCGCCCTTGATCGACTTGTCCTTCACGAGCGTGTTGGCCAGGATCTGCCCGCCCTCGATGTCTTCCGACTGGCTGACTTCCTGCTTCACGGCGTACGGCGCCTGCGCCTTATACGTGCGGTCGCCCGCGCCCTGTCCGCCCTGATTCGCGCCGGCGGGGCCGGCTTGGCCTTGCCATTGGCCCTGGTTCTTCGGGTCGCCCTTCACGTCGCCGCCGTTCCACACGCCTTGACCGTTGTTCTGCTGGCCGGGGTTGTTCCCGCCCTGACCGAGCCCGCCCGCCGCC
>JBAUGM010000703.1:0-3827 GCA_049679725.1 Tepidisphaeraceae bacterium | reverse complement strand
CGCGATTGTCATGAGAATCGCGCACAGGTCAGAGTGGATGGGACGCGCGGGTTTTCCCGTTCGCGTCTCCCGCTTGCGGCTTCGCGGACGAACACGTTCCGATCCGCGAAGCCGCGAGCGACGGTTCTTTGACAACCGAATCGTCCGCGGCGGTCTGGGCAAATCGCCGCGCACGTCCGCTGGCCCCGGCCTGCCCTGAGCTTGTCGAAGCGGCCGCTTCCGAAAACTTCCGAGAACTTCCGATCGCGGCCGACATTCGCGACAGACTGACGGAGTTACCCCGTGGAGCGGATGCGATGCGATGGAGCCGGTCGCAAGCAATCCGACCGGCGTCGTTCATGCAAGCATGTTGCGGCGACACATGACCCCACCCGCGGGGCCATGCCCGGCAACCCGGTGAGCTACAGCAACAACTGGAACTGCCCGCGGAAGATGAACGACTCCTCGTCGGTGGCCAGCACGCCGATGCCCGATTCGTTGTTCGGCGAGCCATCGGGCAGGTAGCTGGCGTCGATCGTGAACTTGGCGTTGTGCCCGTTCAGGTAGTAGTTCATGCCGAGCGTGAACTCGTTGATCGTGTCCTCGTCGCCCGCGGCGAGCGCGTCGTCGTCGAGGAAGGTGATGTCCCAGCGGCCGAAAACTTCCCACTTCCTGCTCTCGCCGAGCATGTACCCGGCCTGGACGAGGAAGCCCCAGTCGTAGAGGTTGCCGACGACGTCGACGTCACGCTCGAGCCCCACCACGGCGCCGTAGACGCCCAGTCCGGTTGTGTTCTCGTACTGCACGTCCGCGGAATGGAAGAAGGCGTGGTTGTCGCCGGCGATCGAGTAGTCGGCGCCCAGGCCGAACACGAGCAGGTCGGACTTGTTGAGCTTGCCCGCGCCGGCGGAGAAGTCGTCATACTGCTTCTTGGCGTCGGCGCCGGCGGCGAAGTACTCGACGCGCCCGGAGACGCCCCAGTCGGTCGGCGTGACGCCGACGGCGGCCGTCCCGCCCGATTCGGTGAACGGCGTGTTGTCCGAGTTGTAACCGTCGTGGATCATCGAGTTCAGTCGCAGCGCATCGGTCACGTCCCACTCGATGCGCGCGCCCTGGACGTAATCCGTCTCGCCGCCGGCAAGCAGCTCGTTGAGCAGCGAGCGGTCGACCGCGAGCTGGCGCTTGGAGCTGGTCGTTTCCTCGTGGAAGACGTCGTCCTTCACCTGACCGAGGCGCAGGTGCCAGTCTTCCTTCAGCTTGAAGCGGACCCACGCCTCCTCGAGCGTCACGCCGCCGCCGTTCTCGTTGGTCTCCCACTGGAGGTTGTAGGTCGTGTCCTTGTTGATGACGTTGCCGGCGAAGTTGAACTTGGCGCGGCGGACCTCGAAGCCGTCCTGGAGATCGTCCTCGTTGGAGTCGTCGTCGCGGCTGTTGGCGGTGTAGCGGAACTGGAACTGCGCGCCGGGGCTGAGGGAGAAGCTGTCATCGGGGGCGCGGAGGATGAACTTCCCGTCCTCGTACCCGCCCAGCACCTTGGCGCTGCTGCGCTCCTTGGCATCGGCGGCGACGGCGGCCTTGGTGTTGGCGGCGTCGAGCTTGGCGTTGGCGTCGAGCCGGTCGATCTGCCGCTGCAACGCCTCGATCTGCTGGCGCAGATCCTGCGTCGTCGGCTCCTGCTGCTGACCCATCGCAACCGCTCCGCCCAATCCCACCACGCCGGCAACGGCCATGGAGAGAACACGGCCCTTGGATTTACACATTCGCTGCGAACTCCTTCCCTAAGCGCGACCGCCACGCCTGCTGAGAGAGGGCATTGGCCCGCGGTGCGCGCCGATGATTTCCCCATTTGGTCGAGCGGCCGCTGACCGCCTCAGCGGCCGCCGAGTTCGCTGATTTTCACTCGTCGTGTTAGCGCGGGATGAAGATGCGGAGAGCCAACGATTAAACCAAGCTAAATAGGAGTGCGCGAATCTCGAACAGCGACCCCAAGTGTCATCCTGAGGTAGAAGGATTTCGGACAGGGAAGGATTCATCACGGCGCGTCAGCCGACGCGGCGGGCTGGGTCGCCGCGGCGTCGGGGTCGACGGGATCGGGGTCGACGTTCGCGGGCGAACCGGGCACGTCCATCGACGACGCCACGTTCGCGCGGACGTTGAGCACCTGCGTGGCCGGCGGAAGCGTGCCGAAAAGGATCGTGCCGAACACCGACAGGCCGATCGCGAGCACGATGGGGAACGGCATGGCGGGTTGCGGCACGAGCGCCGACTCGGTTGCCGCGGGCGCTGTTTCTTCGGCTTCCACGTCCATCGGCTCACTCCGCAGGAACATCGTCCCGACGATGCGGAGGTAGTAGGCCGCGGAGATGGCGGCGTTGATCATGGTGATGACGACGAGCCAGATCATGCGCGATTTGATTGCCGGGTCCTGCGCCGCGTCCAGCGCCGGGCGGATGAGGAACAGCTTGCCGAAGAACCCGACGGTGAGCGGCAGCCCGATCAGGCTGAAGCAGCAGACGGCCATCGCCAACCCCAGGGCGACGTGGCGCCGGCCGGTGCCGGCGAGGTCCTCGAAGGTTTCGGCGCTGGTGGCGGGGAGCGTGGCGCGCTTGGCGGACCCAGGGCCCAAGCCCAGGGCGTTTGCGTTGCGCGCGGGGAGGAGCATCAGGACGCCGAACGCGCCGGCGTTCATGATGCCGTAGCCCGCGAGGTAAAACAGCACGCCCTGCAGCGCCTCGTGCCGCACGCCCGTCCCGGCGCCGGCGGTGCTCATGGCGGCGAGCCCGACGAGCATGTAGCCGCTGTGCGCGATCGAGCTGTACGCGAAGACGCGCTTCACGTTGAACTGCAGCAAGCCCAGCAGGTTGCCCGCCGTCATCGTGAGCACGGCCAGGATCCAGAGCAGCTTCTGGAGGAACTCCGGCGCCGCCCACTGCCCGCCGCTGGCGACCGTCACGATCTTGATCAGCGCGACGAAGCCCGCCGTCTTCGGCACGAACGAGAGGAACGCGGTCACGGGCGTCGCGGCGCCCTGGTAGACGTCGCCGGCGTAAAAGTGCATCGGGACGGCCGCGATCTTGAACGCGAACCCGGCGACGAGCATCGTCACGGCAAGTTGCTGCCAGCTCGACAGGACGGGCTGGTTCCCCGCGCCGGGCCGCACGTCGATCGCGCCAAGTGTCTGCGTGATCTGGTGCAGCGAGGTCGTCCCCGTCGTGCCGTACAGGTAGCTGAACCCGAACAGCATGATCGCCGCCGCCAGCGCGCCGAGGAAGAAGTACTTCACGCCCGCTTCCTGTGCGACGGGGAGCGGGCGCGAGATCGAGACCATGATGTAGGTCGGGATGCTCGCCAGCTCCAGGCCGAGGAACAGCATGATCATGTCGTTGGCGCCGGCGACGAGCATGACGCCGGCGATCGACAGGAGCATGAGGGCGAAGAACTCGCCCGCGTCGTGGCCGAAGTCGAGGGCGCTGTTGCCGGTGGCTTCCTTGTTGGTCGGCCAGGCGAGCAGCACGAACAGCACGCCGACCCCCGCGGCGAGCATTTTGATGTACTGCGCGAAGTCGAAGACGCGGAAGGTCCCGGAGCGGTCGGCGAGCGTCGCGTCCATGTCGGGCGTCATGACCTGCCACCCGAACACGAACAGCAGCGCTGCCATCGCGAGCACCGGCGCGAGACGCCGGGCGGCGGCCCTGGACGAGACGCCCAGCAGGAACAGCACGCAGGAAACCACGATGAGCAGCAGCTCCGGCTGCATGGCGCGGATCAGGTTGTAGTCGAACTCTGGCATGTTTTTTCTGGTCCCTCTCCCAGTAGTGGCGACGCCTGCGTCGCGGTTGCGGCGCAGC
>JBAUGM010000702.1:0-2637 GCA_049679725.1 Tepidisphaeraceae bacterium | reverse complement strand
CGTTGCGGTTGTCGCCGCCGCGAGGGTTGCGGTTGTCGCCGGTAAGGTCGCCGCGACCATCGTTACGGTTGTCGCCGTCGCGGACGTCGCGGGTGCCGACGTGGGAGCAGTGGCCGGGACCGGTGGCGTGGTCAGCGGGGTAACTGCGGTTGCAATGACCTGAACCGCGGCGTGCTCCGCTTGCAGTGCCGCGATTGCAGCGGCGAACAACTTCGCAAACTCCTCCCGCGTCGCGACCGGCGCTTCGCGGGCGCGAAGCGCCGCCGATGCGGCCAGTTGCAGGTCTCGCGCACGAACGAGGTTGGCGTCCGGACGTACGGCCTCCGCCTGCGCCGCCGCGGACAGGCGCGGCACGAGCGAAGAGCGTGACGCTAGTCCCGCCAACAGCGCGCCGGCATACTCCTGCGACGCCGGCACGTAGTCGCGCACCGCGTAAGACTTGATCACGTCCGCCCGAGCGGTGGTCATCGCCTTCAGGCTCGTCTCGACGTCCGCCGCGTCAGGCGCAAGGCCCAGTTCCTCCGCAGCCGCGACGATGTCCTCTCGAACGCGGCGCGCGCGTTCGCGCGCCCGGTCCGCCGCGTCTTTTCCGCTCGGCGTGCCCAGTTCGGATGCGCGCAGGTTGTCGAGATCCGCCAGGATCGCGCCCGCCTGCTCGCCGCGGAGGATGGCCGCGATGTGATCGGCGACGCGGCGCGCGGAGGCGACGGTCGTCGCGAAGGCAGCGCGATCGGCGTCGGTCGGCGTGGAATCGAACGCGAAGCGCGAGCTGATCGCCGATGCCGATGCCGCCACCTGCTGCACGTCGTCCACCATCGCCGCCAGCGCGACCGACAGCGCCGGCCCATCGCTGCGGATAATGCACCGGAGCAGCGCCGACTGTAGCGCTCCGGTCGTTTCCGACACGTTTGCCAACTCGCGGCTCGCCGCCGCCAATGCGGCCAGGTACGCGTCAACGTGACCGACGCCGCGCGACCCCGCGGGGGCGAACGATCCCGCCGCCGCGTCGAGCTGCGACACCAGCGCCGTCGCGCGCTGCGAGGCACGTCGCAGTTCGCCAATGCGGTCATACGTCCGCTGGTCGATCGATCGCGGCGAGACGACCACGCGGATCGGCCCGCCCGTCGCGACCTGTTTGCCCGTATCGGTCGCGGTGACGGAGACGCTGATCACGTCGCCCACGCCGACCTTGATCTTCGCGAGGTCGAGGAACGCCTCGCCCTCCTGCTGCCGCGCGTCGCCGGAGACGGCGATGTTCGTATTGAACGACCGCGACGCCAGCTCCCCCGCCGCCGCCGGCTTCGCCTGAAGCACGCGCACCTCGGCGAGTGAGAGATACTCGGCCTTGGCGAGTTGCACGCGCACGAAACGCGCGGTGCGGAACACCTCGACTCGCGCCGGCCGGCCGCACTGGCCGGCGATGCGGTGCGTCGCCACGCCCGCTTGTGCCGTGATGGCGGCGGGATCGTCGGAGAGGAACGGCGCATCCGACACGAACACGAAGAAATCGCTCAACCGCTCAGGGGCCGCGTCGGCGCGGTTCCAGACCTCGATCACCGAAACCGGCGCGACGTTGCCGAGGTCGACCTGCCACCACGCGCTGGGCACGTCGGTGTGACTCACGCTGCCGGCGAGGAAGTTGCCGTCGGTGTTGCCGTCGACGGCTCGGGCGGCGTCGGCGCCACCCCACGTGGTGGGTTGCGTCGCGGGTTTGCCTTGTGCGAGGTTGAGCGGCTCGCCCGAGGCGTCGACGCCAGAGGCGGTGATCTGCACGTTCGTCTGGAGCGACGTGACGCCGTAGTCATCCAGCGCCTGGAATGGGAGCGAGAGGATGTCGCGCGGGTGCAGTCTCAGTTCACCCGGCGGCTGCAACACTTGCACCATGGGTGGGCGATCGGGAATCGCGCGGATCGCGAGCGACGGTGGTCCGGCGCCCGGCACGTGATCAGCGCTGGTCATCGCGAGCGCCCACCGCTCGTCCTTCGACACGGCCAGCGTGCCGCGGCGCTCGCTGGGATTGTCGCCGGGCGACAGGTCGATCTTCTGCCCGCCGACCTCGATCGCGGCCGACGACAGGGGCACGGACGCAACGACCGTGACATCCGCCTGCGTACCGACCGGCGCTTCGATCAGCCCGTCGGTGTTGGCGATCGTAAGCGGCGCGCGGTTCGTGTGCGGCGGATACGTGTAGCGGACGCGCGTCGCCGTCATGACGGGCTTGCGCAGGACGCGCGCCGTCGCGATCGGCGTGCGCGCGTCGCCGCCGCGGGCATAGTAGCGGACATCGTTCGTGACCGGACCGATGACGGCCTCAAACGTTTCCGCCGCGCGGCGGGTCATGGGGACGGACGTCCACGATCCGTTCGGACGGGTGTAGGCGAGCGTCACGCCGCCGCGGGTCAGGCGTTCGGCGGACACGCTCACGCGGAGCGATTCGTTCTCGACGACGGAAGCGCTCGACGGCTGCAGTGCCAGACGCGTGGTCGTCGCGGGAGGGATCGGGCGGAACGGGAGCACAAACCGCTGCGCGAGCTGCGGCATCGCGATGGCGGGGATGCTCGTAAGGACGACGGCGGCGCTGGCGAGCAGGCAGACGAACAGCCACGGCGCGAGCGTCGGCCGCCAGCGGAGCAGGCG
>JBAUGM010000701.1:0-3268 GCA_049679725.1 Tepidisphaeraceae bacterium | reverse complement strand
GATCGTCTGGCGCGCGGGAACGAATCCGGGTCTTCGCTAAGCTCAGACACCGGCGTGATCCGCGGAGCCCCACGCGTCGATCGGTTCTCACAGCTTCAATAGCTTCTCGGCGTTGTCGTGGAGGATTTTCCGCGACACCTGCTTCGACGCCGCCAAACGGTCGATCGCGGCGATCAGGTTGCTGCCGGTGCAGGCCTGCCCATGCCCCGCAGGATCGGGGCAGTCGCTACCGAAGAGGAGCTGGTCCTGGTGGCGCTCGATGAAGCCGCGGGCGTGGTCCTCGTCGCGGGTGAGGGAGTTGAGGCCGGAGCCGGCGGAGAGGTCGCCGTAGAGGTTGGGGTAGTCGGTGAGGTATCGATCGGTGAGGCCGCCCTTCGTGACCGACCCCTTGGGGTACATCATCTTCTGGTCCGGGTGCTTCGCGTCGACGTTGGCCCAGAACGTCTGCGCGTGGCCGATGAAGTTCACGTCCGGGTACTTCTTCAGCACCTTCTCGAAGTTCTCGTAGCCCGTGTTGAACATCTCGTACTGGAAGTGGAGCAGGACGGGCACCTTGTAGGCGCGGGCGATCTCGTAGATCAGCTCCATCTGCACGGAGTCGACGGGCAGGTTGAACTTCTGCTCGCCGATGCCGATGGCGCCGGCCTTGAGGAACGATTCGATGCGCTCCTTCGCACCGGGCAGGTCGGGCACTTCGTTGACGAAGAAGCGGTACTCGTTGGGCAGTTCCTTCGCGATGGCCTCGCAGGTTTCGGTGACGCCCGCGCCGGCGTAGAGGCCGTTGGTCTTGCCGTTGTGCGTGGACGGACGGCTAGTCGGCGTGCCGCCGGGGAGGAGGATCGTCAGCGTCACGCCCATGTTGCGCTGGTGGGCGATGAGCCGCTCGTTGGTTCGGCCGAGGTAGGTCGTGTGCTGGTGAACGTCGATGATCGGGCCGAGGTTGGCGGCGCGTGTCGTCGCGGGTTGCGCGGCGAGGGCGGCGGCGTCCTTGACGAGCTCCGTCGCCTCCTGCGCGCGGGCGACGAGCGACGTCGCCAAGACGGCGGCGGAGGACGCGAGAACCTGCCTGCGGGTGAACTGTGAATCAACGTGTATCATCATCCTCTTTTCGTTGAGCGATCTCGTGCTATTCTGACGCATCTACGATGCGACTTCAAAGCACGACCCGATACCGTTACTTCCTGATTTCGCTGATGTTGCTGGCGACGCTGTTTGAAACAACCAGCGCCCGCGCCGCCGAGCCGGAGGTGAAAGCAAAGGACCTGCCGCGCGTGCCCGCGACGCCAGCCGCGGACGCGCTGAAGACCTTTGCGGTGCGCCCCGGATTCAAGCTGGAACTCGCGGCCGCGGAGCCGGAGGTGATCGACCCGATCGCCATGTGCTTCGACGAGCGCGGGCGGATGTTCGTCATCGAAATGATCGATTACTCCGAGCGCCGCACGGAGAAGCTCAGCCGTATCCGGATGCTCGAAGACGTCGACAACGACGGGCGCTACGAGAAGTCGAGCGTCTTCATCGACAAACTAGCCTGGGCGACGGCCGTCATGTGGGTCAACGGCGGCGTGCTGATCGGCGCAACGCCCGACATCCTCTTCGCCAAAGACACCAACGGCGACGGTGTGGCCGACGAGAAGAACATCCTCTTCACCGGCTTCGGCAACACACAGGAGAAGCTCAACGTCCAGGGACTGTTCAACAACTTCAACTGGGGCCTCGACAACCGCATCCACGGCTGCTCGGGCCTCAACGGTGGATTGGTCGTCCGCGTCAACGGAGAAGCCACTCCCCTCGCCAACGGGAGCCCGGACTTCGACGAGCTCAGTCGAGTCGCGGCTCCGCCGCGCGACGAGCGCGCGAAGAGAGCAACCACCCAACCCCTCGACGTCCGCGGCAAAGGCTTCGTCATCGACCCGCGCGACTGGTCGATCACCACCGAAAACGGCGGCGGCCAGTACGGCCTGAGCTTCGACCCGTGGGGCCGGCTCTACACGTGCTCGAACTCCAGCCACATCGAAGCGTTCATGTATGACGCGCGCTACGCGGCGCGCAACCCGCAGTTCTCCATGCCCAACCCGCGCGTCGTCATCGCCGCCGACGGTCCCGCGGCCGAGGTCTACCGCATCAGCCCCGAAGAGCCCTGGCGCGTCATCCGCACGCGCTGGCGCATCGCCGGCATCGTCAAAGGCGCCGTCGAGGGCGGCGGGCGCTCGGCGGGGTACTTCACCGGCGCGACCGGCGTGACTATCTACCGCGGCGACGCGTACGGCCCACAGTACGTCGGCGACGCATTCATCGGCGACGCGGGCGGCAACCTCGTCCACCACAAACGCATCCGCCGGGACGCGAAGGACCCGCTGGAGCTTGTCGCCGAGCGACCTGCGGATGAGAAGAAGATCGAGTTCGTCGCCAGCACCGACAACTGGTTCCGCCCCGTCGATTTCGCCAACGCGCCGGACGGGACGCTGTACATCGCCGACATGTATCGCGAGACGATCGAGCACCCCTGGTCGATCCCGCCGAGCATCAAACAGTTTCTCGACCTCAACAGCGGCAACGACCGCGGGCGCGTGTATCGCATCGTGCCGGAAAGCTTCCGACGACCCGAACCGCCGCGGCTGGATCAGGCGGGGATCGCGGAGCTCGTCGCAACGCTGGAGAACCCCAACGGCTGGCGCCGCGAGGCGGCGTCGCGCGTCCTCTTCGAGCGACAGGACAAGTCCGCCGTCGCGCCGCTGATCGAGCTGCTGCGAACTTCCATATCCGGCTTCGGGCGGATGCACGCGCTGTACGCACTGGACGGGCTCGGCGCGCTGGAAGAGTCGCACGTCATCGGCGCGATCGGCGATGCGGAACCGTTCATTCGCGCGCACGCGGTGAAGCTGTCGGAGAAGTTCATGCCGGACGGCAAACCGTCGACGGCGCTGTGGGAGATGCTGAAGTCGCTGGCGGGCGATCCGTCCGTTGACGTGCGTTATCAGCTCGCGTTCACGCTCGGACAGGTGAAGCGCGAGGAACGAACGAAGGTTCTCGCCAAGGTCGTGAAGCAGGACGTCGCCAGTCATTGGATGCGCGCGGCGGCGATGAGTGCCTTGGCCGAGGGCGCGGGCGAGATGTTCGCGGCGCTGGCGGACATCGGCTCAACGCCCGCCGGCGGCGAGTTCCTCCGCCAGCTCGCGCAACAGGTCGCCGTGACGCGCGACGCGAAGGGCATCGAGACGGTCATTGCGTCGTTGAAGTCGATGGGCAGCCGTTTGGCGCAGTTCGGCGT
>JBAUGM010000700.1:0-6369 GCA_049679725.1 Tepidisphaeraceae bacterium | reverse complement strand
GATCCCGCGCGCCCCTCGGGCGCCGCGGGCGGGCGAGTTGGGGACGAGTGGGAGGACGCGCCGGCGCCCGAGCGGCCGCCCGAGCAGGCGTTCAAAGACGTCAGCGCCCATCTCGCGGAGATGAAGGAGTATGCGGCGTACTACGTCGCCGCCAAAGCCGACGCGATGAAGGCGTCGGTTCGCTCGCTCGGCCTGTACGCGGCGCTCGGCGTCGTCGGACTCATCGCGGGCGGCGCCATCATCGTCACGTCGGCCGTGCTGCTTTTGAGCGGGCTTGCCGGCGCGATCGGCGCGGTCTTCGATCCGGACCTCCCATGGGGTGGGCACCTCGTCGTCGGGGCGCTGGTCCTCGGCGGCATGGGGACCGGTGCGATGCTGTTCATGAAGAAGTTCACGGCCGCGTCCCGGGAAAGGACGGTCAAGAAGTATGAATCCCGAAAGCAGCAGCAGCGCGTCCAACACGGACACGACGTCCGCGAACGGGCAGAAGAAGCCGGCCGGGCCAGGTAGCGAAGCCGAGTTTCTGGCGCATCAGGCGGAGGAGGCGAAGCGGGCAATCACGGCCGCGTTCGGCGCGCTCGCGAAGGATCTGCGCGACGGCGCCGATCCGCGCGCGTGGACGAAGGAGCACCCGTGGGCGGTGGTTGCCGGCGCCGCCGTCGCCGGTTTCGCGGCCGCCGCGACGCTCGTGCCCTCGAAGGAAGAGCAGGCGCTGCGCCGACTCGCCGCGATGGAGCGGGCGCTGATGCCCAAGGCGTCGAAAGCCGATCACGCCCGGGCGATGGACGACGGGGAAAGCGGCGGGGCGAAGGACTTCTCGCGCGGGCGGGCGTCGTTCCTGACGGCGGTGGGGCGTCAACTGCTGGAAGCCCTGAAACCCGCCCTGATGAGCGCGTTGACCGCCGGCATCACGGCGAAGTCTGCCACTCCGAATGCCGCGGACGTCGCCCCGCAGCCGCCCCCCACCGACCGCAGCCAGCCGCCGCAGCAGGCGGTTCCCCCGTCCGACCCGTCCGCGGACATCTAATAAGATAGCCGGTCACAATTCTCGAACATCGCCAAGTTGTCATCCTGAGGTACCCCGAAGGATCTCGACCATCGGAAATGCGGGAGACCCTTCGGAGTACCTCAGGGTGACAACATGGCCCCGCCAAACGCCGGGTTCTTGTCCCGTTCATCCACAGGTCTTACCTGAATTGACGGGGCGGGGGCATCTGCGGCTGTCGCGCTCGAATTTTTCCGTTGGTCGCTGATAAAGTCCGGGGTAGGCTCAGTGTGCAATCGGTTCGGTAGCGGGGCGTCCGCTTTCCGAACCCCAGTCACTCCTGTTTCCGATCGCGAGAGTTCACCATGTTGTCGCCGCTCGTGCGCCGCGTCGCGCGTCTGCTGGTGCTGGTGTGCGTCCTTGCCGCGGGCTTCGGCCCGACGCAGGACCGGGCCTCCCGTTCGGCGGCCTGCGACGAGTTCAGTCGAGCCGAGCCGACCGATCCCGTGGCCGCGGCGGAAGTCCGCCTTCGCAAGCTCCACCTCGTCCGCCCCGACCTCATCCCGTACCCGATCGCGTACGAAGTCTGCTGCTGATGCGCGCGGCTCCGGTCCGACTTTTCAAATACGATTCGCAACCCTCCGACGCAAATCCGCGCGCTCCGTTTGCGCAGCATGGCTCTGCGGTGATTTATCGGACTGTCGCGCCGGTGCCCTCGCCGCGCGCAGGTCCGGATAAACTTTTGCGCGCGTCATCACCTCATGTCGTCGCTGGCCCAGCCGATACAAACGTCATAACCCGTGCCGCTCGCCGTTGGAGGCGCACGGCCGTCGTACCCGGTGAACCTGCACGAGAAGGAGTTGTCCCATGTCAGATGAAATCAAGTCGAGCTCAACGATCGACGTGTCGCCGACGGTGGCGCTGTTCCAGAAGGCTCACGCGAGCCTGGTGACGCTGCAGCGCGTGGACGAGCAGATCGCGGGTCTGGCCGAGAAGCGGCGGAAGATCCAGGCGGAGCTGCGCGAGGCGCAGTCGCTGCTGAACGAAGAGATCGACCGCGCCGCCACGCCCGCCGACGAAGCGACGATGAAGCTCGCCGCCAACAATCGCCGCCGCGAGGCGATCGCGGAAGCGGCGTAAGCGCGTCGCCCGTCGCGAGCATCTCAAAATGAGGAAGGGTTTCCGGCCGAATAGCCGGAAACCCTTCGTCGTTTTTGCACTCGCGCGGCGCCCGACAAACAGCCCGGCCCATGGCCGTGGGCTGAATATCGGAGGCCGGCCACTCAAGCCGCACGATGGCGTCGCCGGCGGAGCAATAGCGCGCCAGCGCCCATCGCAACCAGCGCAATGCCGGTCGGTTCGGGGACGGCGGCGACGATGTTGTCCACCGCGACGGAGTTCGCGTTCCCGCTCTCCCCGTTGAGGTGGAAGAAGAATTCGCTCGTTGAAATGTTTGCGCCGCCGCCGCTCCAGAACGAGAACTCGCCCTGAAAGGCATCGTTGACGTACGTCGAAACCTTGCCCGTGTCGTAGTTGCTGACAAGCTGGACGTTGTAGGTTTCGCCCTCGACGTAGTTGAAGAAGCTTTGCAGGTCCGAGTTGTCGGGCGAGCGGATGGCGAAAACGCCGCCGCCCGCGCTGGTCGGGGCGACCGCGAAGCGCGCGGCGGGGGCACTCGTGCCCGTGAACGTGTTCATCCCAAGAAGGATCCCGACGCTTCCCGCGCCGTTCAGTGTCTTCGGCTGGACGGTGGCGTTGGTGGGGGCGTCGATGACGTTGAGGTCAAACGAGATCGAAACCTGCTGTGACAGTTGGTTGAAGCCGTTGTTGTCGATCCAGAGCGCGCCGGTCACGCCGTTGCTCGGATTGGTCGTCATCACCGCGGCCTTGGTCATGCCGCCGACGTCGGTCACGACAATCGTGCCGCTGGCCGCAGTGGGCGGGCTGGCGTACGCCGGGTCATATCCACCGATTGCCGTTGGCTTGATGAGCGGATTGCTCAGGGGTGCGGTACCCGGCGCGGATCCGGCCGTATCGCCATCGAAGTTGATGTCCAGAAACGGCGTGGCGTGTGCCGCCGTGGTGAGCAAGGCCGACAAAAGTCCAGCCGCGAGGGTTGAGCGACGCATGGGCATATTTCCTTCCGAAAGTGTTTCTTGATTGCGATCACAAAAGAACCTCACCGGTCGCGCGCGCGGCCGGTGAGGCGAACGTCATCAGGCATTCCGCCGACGGCGGCGAAGCAGCAGCGCGCCGGCGCCCATCGCCGTCAGGGCGATGCCGGTCGGCTCGGGGACGACGATGTTGTCGATGCTGTACGTGCCCACGTAGTTGCTCGCCGAGTCGCCGAAGATCAGGTTAAATGCGGTGCCATGCTTGGGCGCGCCCGCGCCGACCGGCGGATTCGGGTAGACGCCCGGGTCCTCGAGGACCACGCCGAGCGCGCCGAGCTCGCCGATCGTGAACGGCGTGTTGTCCGAGTGGAACAACTGCTGGCCGGTGCGCTCCGCGCCGGACTCGATCCAGTCCAGCGAGGTGGGCGTGGTGAAATCGGATTCGTAGATGAAGACGTTGAGGCTGTCCCAGTTGAGTCCATTGACGTTGGTCGTGGGGCCGCTGAACGGCGCGATGACCGCGTGACTTCCACTCTTGCCGATCCAGAGGTTCAGGTACGGCGACTTCTCGTTGGCCGTGTTCATGTTCGGCGCCGCCAGGACGTCCCAGGTGATGCCCGGCACGTCGGCGACGTTCTGGCCGTTGAAGTGGCTCGTGCCGTAACCGACCTTCTCGCCGGTGGCGACGGTTGTGTCGATGCCCTGCTGGCTGATGCGCTCGGCGAATACGGGATTCGTGCCGCCCGGCGCGTCGCCGTTGCTGTCGCGGACCTGGAACGCGTCCCAGGAAACGGCCGCGTCAGCGGTGGAAACAGCCATGAACGCCGCGACGGCGGCAGACGTGACGAACGAGTTGAGATTGAAACGCTTCATAACCTTCCTCTTGTTCACCGGCTGTCCGGGCAGCCGAATCCCCCGCTGATCTCGCGCGGGCCGATGTGTTTGACCTGGTGCTGGCGAGCGACTCCTGTCGCCGCCGTTCGTGTTGAGTGCGACGCGAAACGAATCAGACGGCCCACCTCCGCCGCCGAAGCAGCATCGCCCCGACGCCCAGGCCGAGGATGCCGATTGCCGCAGGCTCGGGCACGGCGACGACGGTGATCTCGCTCGTGGCGATCGTCGTCCCGACGCTGTCCTGCGCGAGCAACTGGATCACGTATTCGCCCGCCGCGTTCGGATCGAACGGCGTGTGCGGGAACGCGCTCCAGAACGCGAACCCGAGGTGCGACGAATCGCTGATCGCGACATCCGTCAGGTTGTTCGACCATGCGCCCGCGCCGGGGTTGGACGTCGTGATGAACGGCGGATTCGGGATCGTCGACGAGAGCGAGACGAACTGCTCGGCGTTGGCTGCCGGGTTGAAGTCGACGTTGAGGACGATCCGGTAGTTCTGCGCCAGCGTGACGCTGTCGCCCGCCGTCCACTGGAGGTCGAACGACCACCACGGGCTGACGTTGTCGGCGGCCAGTCCGGTGGAGACGGTGTAGACGTCGTTGACGATCGAGAGCGCCTGGCCCGAGTCGCGGCCGCGCGCCTTGAGCGCGACGGAGATGCCGGTGGGGACGTCGGCGTCGACGGCGAACCCGTTGGCCGGAATGCCCGAACCGCCGATGAAATCGCCGTTCGACTTCGTAACGGGAACGGGCGTGTCGTAGACGATGGCGCCGGAGGCCGTCGTCGTCAGCAGCGTGCTGACGGCAACAGCGGATGCGATCCCGGCGATGCGAGTAGTGGTCTTCATGTCATTGCCCTCTCGTGCACTGGAGCGGGGGTTGCAGGGACGACTTACGCAGAGTGACGCCTGCGGCGCAGAAGAATGACTTGCGGATCATGACGTTTCTCCCATTCGCGGTTGGCTGGGCAACCGTTCTCCCCGCTGATGCCGCGGGGGCCGTTTTAGTGCGTCTGAGTTCAGTTACATCCCGCCGCGCGCCGTGCCCGCGTCGCTGGGCAGCAGCTCGATCACGTAGCCCCCGCCGTTGCGGAGCGAGATGTTGCACGTGTAGCGCGTGCCCTGGTTGTCCACGAACTGGGCGCCCTGGTTGAGCCCCTTGAGCGGGCTGGCGCTGCGCTTCCAGAGGTCGTGGCCGACGTAGCAGCCGACGACAAGCACGCCGATGAGAACTTGCTTCCACATGGCAGACTCCCGTTCAAAGTGTTCCGTCCGTGCCGACGCCTGCGGTCCGTGCCGCGATTGGCAAGCGCCGGCGTCGATGTTGTGTGCTGGAGACTTGCTCCGACCGGTCGCCGCGCTCGTCTCGTCCGAGGATCGGGCGAGAGGGTTGCGCCGCCGGTGCCTGCCGCGCCTTGGCGAGCATGGCGAGGAGCGTGTCCGGTTCCGGCATGCGCTCGAGCACCGCGGCCGCGCCGAGGGCGCGGGCTTCGATCTCGTCCTGGACCGTCATCTCCGCCGCGACCAGTGCCCACCGCGGGGCCCGCGCCGACGCGCGCACGCGCCGGACGAACTGCCAGGGGGACATGTCGGGCAGGACGAGTCCGGTCAGCATCAGGTCGATCCGCGCAAGCCGCAGGATCGAGAGCGCTTCCGCCGCGTTGGTCGCCCGCCAGAGCGGGAGCTCCGTCGGCCTCCCCGCGTCGGGCAGGCCGACGGTCAGGATGCAGCAGTCTTCGGTGGCGATCATCAACGGCAGCCTCGCTGGGTTAGGCGGACTGCTTAGAACGAACCGCGTGCCGGGGTGCGGGGCGAATTCCAGCACATCAGCAAGTCGTGATACCGTCGTGCGTTACAGCGGAATGCGCGTCGCGCTGCGCGAGGGGATCGGTGGGGGCGATTCGGGTTGTTTTAACCGGGTGATCGGTGGCGATGACGGGGACGTGCGGCGTGCGGCTCGACTTGCGCGACGGTGGGTTGTTTCAACCTTGCAGGTCGAAATGAACTGGTGGGTGCGCGGGGGACGCGAAAAGCGCGCGGACCCAGCCGCTGAAGCGGCCTCGCCAACGAGAGTTCGCCAGGAGTTGGAAGCGCGAGGGCGGTGCAGGCGCCGCTACGTCATCTTGAGGCGAGTCTTGCGAGCCGAAGGATCGCTCGCGATCCCGAGATCCCTCAGGTCGCTAAGGCTCCCATCGAGATGACGTGCAGAACTGACGACGTTCATCGAGAACGTCGCGCCTTAGTGTAGGTTCTCTTGCCCCCTCTACCGGTACTCCGGGAGAGGGTAGGGGTGAGGGGCGAAGGCGCAGCCGAGCGCGAATGTCGAGCGTCGTTCGTTCTCGAAAACACCCTCATCCTAACCTTCTCCCGGAGTACCG
>JBAUGM010000699.1:0-7086 GCA_049679725.1 Tepidisphaeraceae bacterium | reverse complement strand
TCCCGAGGGAGCGTAGGCGACCGAGGGATCTCGGGATCGAGACCGACTCGCATGCCCGAGATCCATCGGGTCGTAAAACTCCCCTCGGGATGACGTAATACGCATCAGAATTGAAACGTGCGCGCTCGCACAACTCGTCATCCTGAGGTACTCCGAGGGATCTCGGGCGCAAGGCGTGTTCTCGACCCCGAGATCCTTCGGAGTACCTCAGGATGACGTAGCGCGCGATTCAAGCCTGGTCCGTATAAGTCGTAGCGCGCACACGCGCAGGTGAGCGACTCCATCAATATTTCCGCGTCGGCAGCACTTCCTTCGCCTGGCTCTGGTCGAAAACGCCCTCTTCCACCTGGATGCGCTTCGGCAGCGTCTCGCCGGCGACGACTTTTTCCACCGCGTCGAAGATCTGCGGGCCGATCAGCGGGTTGCACTCGACCGTGCAGTTGAGCTTCCCCTCGGCCATCGCTTCGAACGCGCCCTTCACGCCGTCGATCGAGACGATCAGGATATCCGTCCCCGGCTTGCGGCCGGCTTCCTCGATCGCCTGGATGGCGCCCAGCGCCATGTCGTCGTTGTGCGCGTACAGGGCGTTGATCTCCTTCCCCTGCGGCGATTTCAGGAACACCTCCATCACTTCCTTGCCCTTGGCGCGCGTGAACTCGCCCGTCTGCGAGACGACGATCTTCATGCCGGGATGGTTCTTGATGTAGTCCTCGAACCCCTTCTTGCGATCGTTGGCCGGGGCGCTGCCGGGCGTGCCCTGGAGCTCGGCGATGACCGCCTTGCCGTTGGTCTTCTTCGCCAGCCACTCGGCGGCGCGACGGCCCTCTTCGATGAAGTCGGAACCGATGAACGTGACGTACAGCGACTCATCATCCGTTGCGACGCGCCGGTCGGAGAGGATCACGGGGATCCCGGCCGCCTTCACTTCCCTCAGCACAGGTTCCCAACCGGTTTCGACGATCGGCGCGAGGAGGATGACGTCGACCTTCTGCTGGACGAACGAGCGCAGCGCCGCGATCTGGTTCGGCTGCTGCTGCCGTGCATCGGAGAAGTTGAGCTTGACACCGCGCTCGGCAGCCTCGGACTTGATCGAGTCGCTGTTGGCGGTGCGCCACGCGCTCTCGGCGCCGACCTGCGCGAAGCCGACGGTGATCTGCTTCCCGCCCGCCCCCGCTGGACCGGTCGCCGGTGCGCCGCCGGTGGTGGTTGAAGAGTCGCGCTCGCACCCAACGAGGGCGACGAGAAGGGTCAACGCCACCGATGCCGCTCGAAACGCCTTGCTAGTTGCGATCATGATCCCTCGATCCTCGCTTTGAGTGTTGTCCTGCCCATCCCCTCAACAGGTGGGATGTCGCACATATGAACCGGACTGAGCGAAGGAGGCAAGTAAGACGAGGAGCCACAGAGGACACAGAGGCAGAAGCGCAAGGAATTCTCTCTCTGTGTCCTCTGTGTCCTCTGTGGCTCCCTCGCTTACTGATCGAAGAACGTCAGGTAGTTCTTGCCACCGGCCAGTCGCGAGAGGTACACGCCGAGTTCGAGCAGGTGGTAGTCGCCCCACATGCTCGACTCGCCGGCGGGGATCTTGCTGCCCTTGGAGATGTGGTCCCAGTTGTTCGGGCGGTGGTAGATGGAGTGGAGCAGCAGCCCCTGGTGATCGGGCGACGTGGAGAGGTACGGCTCATCGAGCAGCCGCCGCGCGATGGTCAGGCCCGCCTGCGTGTAGCGGGCGCCCGAGTCGCCAAGATAGTTGCCCAGCCGCAGCAACCCCTGCGCGGCGATCGCGCTGGCGGAGGCGTCGACCGGTTCGTGGTCGTTAAACGGCTCGGCGTCGCGCGAGCGCCAGTCGCCGAGCTTCGCCAGCCCTGGCGCGCCGTCGTCCCAGTACGTGATTCCATCCCGCGCGGCGCAGCCGTCGAGGTAGTGGTCGCACGTGTCGATCGCGCCCTGCTGGAAGGCGCGCACGACCTGCTGCTTGTCGATGCCGACGGACGACTGGAACTTCTCATCGGGGATCGCGCGGAAGAACTCGAGTTCCTCCGCATACCCGAGCATCGCCCACGCCAGGCCGCGCGTCCACGTGCTGAACGGCGAGTATCCCTGCTGCGTGCTGCGGGCGCGGAAGAGGCCGTCGGTGCGGTTGAAGACGGCCTCGTGCGCCGTTCGGCCGCGGACGTCATAGGCGTGGGATGAATCGCCGTGGAAGACGACGTACTGGTTCGTCGACAGGCCGTGGAGGACGAGTCGTTTCAGCAGGTCGGCCTTGCGGTCGTTCTCGTGCGCGAGGTGATGGCCGAGTTGCCAGGCGACGCCGAGGATGCGGATCGTCCGCATGGTGTCGACGAACAGGGAGTGCGGGCCGTTGAACGAGTAGACGTAGCCGAGGCCGGTGGCATTCGCGCTCAGGGGCGAGGGCTTGTCAACGCGGATCCCGGACCACCGCGCCGCCTGCACGGCGCCGCTGGCCTTGATGGCCATCTCGTAGAAGTGGTTCTCCCACTCGTTGTGCTCGATCCGGCCCTCGCGCATGAGGCGGCGGAGGTTGCCGTAGGTCGAGAGGTTGTTGAACCCGTGATCGTGCACGCCGACGTGCGTGACGTGCGGGGCCATGTGATTCAGCGTGTGCTGACGGCCGAGGTCGAGGAGTTCGCGGTCGTCGGTGACGTCGAACGTGAGCAGGGCCGAGCCATACTGGAACCCCTGCGTCCACTCCGTCCAACCGCGGCTGGTGTACTTGCCTTCGACCGTGAAGACGGGCGTGCCCTTCGATGTATCCCACGTCTGCTCGATGAGGCGGACCTTCTTCGCGGCCAAGTCGAAGAGGCGGGCGAGGGACGCGCTCAGATGCGTCGGCTGAATCGTCTCGTTGATCTGCATGAGTCTTTCGTGGCTTGGGCGTCTCGCCCGAGCTTTCTCTTCCGTTCGAATCATCGCAAAGATCGCCAAGGTCGCCAAGAACGCCAAGGAAGAGCAGAGCAGGACATTTCTCTTTGTTTCCTTGGCGTTCTTGGCGTCCTTTGCGTCCTTTGCGGTTGCCTTTCTGAAACAAGAGCTCGGGCGAGACGCCCAAGCCACATCCGTTGCGCGCTCTCTCTATTTCAACACGGCCAGCCGCTTCCGCAACTCCGCCTTCGCGGTCTTCAGGGCCGCGTGCTCCGGGGCGTCCTTGTAGTAATCGTCGAGCGGAAAGCAACCACTGATGATGCCGTTCCGCGGCGCGGTCGTGCAGTCGCTGAACGTGCGGCAGATCCTCTTCGCATTTCTCGCCCTCCCCGCCAGCGTGTCGGCGGGCATCTCCCAGTCGCTCAGCACGAGCCGGCCGAGGCCGATCGAATCCGCCCAGCCCTCGCGAATCACCGCCTGCGCGACGTGCGGCAAATACTCCTGCAAATACGTGTACCCCGTGCCGACAATGACCGAGTCGGGACACGCGCGCTTGAGTCGCCGGACCGCGTCGATCTGTCGCGCGACGCCGACGAGCGGGTCCTCCGGCGGCTGGTACCCGTCGCTCGGCGGGAAGATCGCCGGTCGCTGAAAGTGCGGGTTGTAGTACGGCGAGCACGCGCTGGCGTTGATCATCCGCACGCCCATCTGCCGGAGCATGTCGATCAGCGCGATGGGTTCGGTCAGGTCCATCTCCAGCGGGTTGTCCTGACGGCAACCGAAGCCATAGACGTACGGGATGAGATGCTTGAACTCCTCGGGAATCCCCGGGCCGAGCTTGCCGCTGCTGGCGCGCGTCGCATCCGGCTTGAACGGCGGCGCGTCGAAGGCGCTGAGGCGCACGCCGATGAGCAGGCCGGGGCATTCCGCCCCGATGCCCTCGATGATCTCGCGCATGTAGCGCGTGCGGTTCTCGAAGCTCCCGCCGTACGGTCCCGGCCGCGTGAACGCGCTGAGCATCTCGTGGCCGAGGTAACCATGGCAGGCTTTGACGTCGACGAACTGGTAGCCGACGCGCTGCGCGAGCTTGGCGGCGCGGACGTAGTTGTCGATGATCTGGCGGATGTCACCGTCGGTCAGGACGACGGAATCGTCGTTGGGCGAGATGCCGAATTTCGGGTCGAGGATCGGGTGGTGGTAGGCGATGCGCGGGCGGAGCGCTTTGTCGATCGGCCGACAGAATCGGCCGGAGTGGGTGAGCTGCAAGCCGACGAGGAGGTCGTCGGTGCTGCCGATCTTTTCGCGATGATGGCGACGAAGCGTTTCCAGGAGCGTCGCCGCGCCGCGCTCGGCACGGTTCACGTCGTCATCGATGACCCCGATCTGCCGCGGGTTGGCCCGGCCATCGCTCTGAACGGCGAACGCTTCGCCGCCCCAGATCAGCTTCGCGCCGCTCTCGCCGAAATGCGCCCACCGGCGAATCGTGTGCTCCGACGGCTCACCCGTCGTGGTGCCGTCCCAGCCCTCCATCGGGTGGATGCACCACCGGTTCCCGACGACGAAGCCTCCCCCAACTCCGCCGCCGACGTCCAGCGGCTGCGCGAGCGGGCTGCCCTCCGCCGCCGACAGCACCTGCTGATCAATCGGCAGGCTCGCCCCGATCGCTTGCAAATGCCGGGCAAAGCTGGCGACGTCCTTGAAATGCCCGACCTTCGGGAAACCGTCCTCCGCCATGACGGTGAGGTTAATCGGACCGGCCTCGCGCGCAAATAGATTGTGCGCGCAATCTTTGTACTATTCGATCACCCGCCCCACCAACCCTATGCCCGCGAACGACCTCACATTCCTCTACGGCGAATCCGTGCCGAAGTGTACACACCGCATCGACAAGCACTTCGTCGGCTACAACACGCTCCAGTACATGGCCAGCGGCGGCGTCGCGCTGTCGATCGGCGGGCGACCATACGAACTGTTCGGCCGATGGTTCTGGTCCGCCTACCCCGGCCCGCGCATCTCCTTCCACGCCGCGCCCGGGTACCGCGCGTGGCGACATCGCTACATCGCCTTCCGCGGCCCGATCGTGCAGCGCTGGGCGAGCGCCGGCCTGTTCCCGATCGAACCCCAGGCCGCGCCGCATGGCGATGACTACGGGCAGCGCTTCGATGCCCTCCTCCGTGCCGCAACCCGGACCGACAGATGGGGAGCCCTCCGCGCGACGCACTTGCTCGAAGGCATGCTGATCGATCTCGCCGACGCCCGCACGCAGACGCGCGAGCACCCCGCCTGGCTGAAGCGCGCGATGGACTTGCTGTCATCAGCAGCGCTCGGGGGCGACGCCGGCTACGACGACATCGCCGCCAAGCTCGGCATGGCCGAGAGCACCCTGCGGCGGCGCTTCCGCGACGCCACCGGCGTCCCGCCGCACGAGTTCGTCCTGCAGGCGCGCGTCAACGAAGCCCGTCGGTTGCTCGGCGAAACCGACCAGCCGATCAAGCTCGTCGCCCAGCAGCTCGGCTACCGCGACGTCTACTTCTTCTCCAGACAATTCCGCCAGTTCGCCGGCGTCCCACCCGCGATGTACCGGCGGAGCCGGCAGGGGTGATCGCCCTACTCAACCTTCGGCAGCGCGTTGACGCCGATCGGGAGATCGATGTCGCGCGCGACGTTCGGACCGAGCGCGATCGGCCGCTCGTTGCCCGGCAGCCGCTCGTGCCACGCGGCGACGCGCCAGGGGCCGGGGTCAAGGTCGCGGAACGTCGCCACTTCGCCCGCGCGCATCAAGCGCGCGCCCAGGCCCGGCGCCACGTAGACGCGGGCGACGACCTCGAACGTGTCGCCGTCGAGCAGTTCGACGAGCCCCGGCGAGGGCATGCGATGCGCTTGCGACCCGCCCGGCTCGATCCGGCCGAGGTCGAACTCGTTCTCTTCCGACACGCTGTACAGCCGCATCGCCTGCGAAGATTTGTTCTGGAACGTCGCCACGTCCCCCGCCGACAGCGCGAACAGCGGCGGCTTCGCGGGTTTCGGCGTCACGCCGATCTCGTGGTTCGCGGACGAGCAGGTCGGAGTCTCCGTCGCTGCTGTCGTCGTCGTCGACGACGACGCCGCCGTCCCATCACCGCGCTCCAGCCACACGACGACATCATCAAGCTGGTCGTAGTTCATCAGCGCGAACTCGCCCGCCGCCTGCGCGGGCGACTGGGATGACTCGCTCGTGACGCGGTCGTACGTCGGCTGGTACTTCAGGAACGGTTTGGCCCCCACCTTCGGCCTGGCGACCACGGTGACGCGCAAGTTCGCCTTGTCTTTCGCCGGCCCCGATGTGCCACCGCAGCCGGTTGCGGCGGCGAGCAGCAGCGCAGCGAAGATGAGCATCGCGCGCGTCATGACGGTCGTCGCAGCTCCAGGTTGATCGTCTGCGCTCCGCCTTCGCGGAGTTCCAGCGGCTCGGTCTTCTCCGGGAAGCGCTTCCGCCGCTGCCACGTCCGCAGCTTGTACTTGCCCGGCGGGACGTTCTCGATGCGATACGTCCCATCCTCCGCCACGCGGCTGTGAAATCGCGTCGGGCAGACGTAGACGACGCCGTCCATAAACCGGTGGATCGAGCAGTACAGCATCACCGCCCCCGGCTTGTCGAACGTGACCGGCTTGCTCTGCTTCGGCGGATAGAGGCCCAGGTCGAACTTCTTCGCCGGGGCGTTGGAGAAGACGTTGTGCTCGACGGCCTTCTCCTCGTCGTTGAGAAACTCGACCGTCTGCCCCGCGCACACGACCAGGAGCGGCGGGTCGAACTTCGCCCCCTTCTGCCGGATGGTCACCGACGGCGGCACATCTTTCGTCGCCTCGGGCGCTGCGTCGCCGTCCACTTCGAGAAAGACCACCATCTCCGACAGCGGCACTTCGCTCTCCGCCGTCACCTTGCCCGTGACGGCCGCGCCGGCGTTGCCGGCGGGCTGGGTGCTCGGCACGTCCGCGGACGCGAGCGACGAGCACACGACGATGCCCAACCACGCGACAACGAGTTTTGCGACTCGAGAGTTCAGCATGACAGGTGACTCGCAACGCCCACGAGCCGGGCATTGTAAGCCCTTGGCGGAAAGAGTCATCCGGCGCGAGCAGAAATCCAACAGGCGGAAGCCAACGGGGCGGACACGATCGCGCAGCTCGGCGGGAGGGCGCGGCTCCGCCCGGGCCGGCGTTTGC
>JBAUGM010000698.1:0-3448 GCA_049679725.1 Tepidisphaeraceae bacterium | reverse complement strand
GGGCGGCGCTGACGCTCTGCCCCGCCGTGGGGTCCTTCTCCTCGCATGTCACACCGTCGTCTTCGAGTGATCGCCCTTCCTCTCCCCTCGCGATGTTTGGCGCACGTCTTGCTCGCAAACGCGCGGGCGCCCACGGATGGATTGAGCAACGTGAACCAAACGGGTTCCGGCGTGGTACTGTTGTAGAGGAACTGCGCAGCCATGAGCCGATTGCACGTGAAATACCTGCTGGTGGGCGGCGGACTCGCGAGCAGCGCCGCGGCGGAAGCGATCCGCGCGATCGACGCCCGCGGGCCCATGCTGATGCTCGGCCAGGAACCGGTCCGCCCCTACCACCGGCCGCTGCTGAGCAAATCGTTCCTGCGCCGAGAGAAGTCGCGCACGGAACTGTTCGCGCGCGAGGTGGGATGGTTTCAGGTGAACGACATCGAGCTGCGCACGGGCCGGCGCGTGGCGCACCTGGACGTCGGCCGGCGCGTCGCGGCGGTCGACAACGGCGACGAGATCTCGTTCGACGCGCTCCTCCTTGCCACCGGCGCATCGGCGCGGCACCTCACCGTCCCCGGCGCGGACCTGCAGAACGTCTTCTCCCTCCGCACGCTCGGCGACGCCGAGATGCTCCAGAACGCGATCGCCAAAGCGAAGAACGAAGGCCGCGGCCGCGCGACGATCGTCGGCGGCGGATTGCTGGGGCTCGAACTGGCGTCCACGCTCACGTCGATGGGGCTTTCCGTCGACCTGATCGTCGGCGACGCGCATCCGTGGAAGAATATCGTCGGCGAAACGACCGGCCGATTCCTGACGCGGCACATGGAATCCCGCGGCGTGACCGTCCGCCTCGGCCAGCGCCCGCTGCGCCTCGAGGGGGACGGCCGCGTGCAGCGCGTCGTACTGCCGGAAGGCGAGCCGATCGCGTGCGACTTCGTCATCGTCGCCATCGGGTCCAACGTCTCGCGCGAGCTGCTGCGCGGCACGCCGATCGCGGCGGAGAAGGCGATCCTGACCGACCAGCGCTGCCGGACGAACGTCGAATCCATCTACGCCGCCGGCGACTGCGCTGCCGTCTTCGACCCGCTCTTCGGCAAGCACCGCTGGATCGACCACTCGGGCAACGCGATCGCGACCGGTCGCATCGCCGGCGCCAACATGGCCGGCGGAGACGCGCAGTACGACGTCGTCAACACCTTCACGAGTGAAGTCTTCGACCTGACGCTGACCGTGTGGGGCTCGCCCAAGCACATCGAGCGCCGCCTGCTGCGCGGTGCCCCGTCCGCCGAATCCCCCGACTTCGCCGAGATCGGCATCGCCGCGGATGGCCGGGTATCGCAAGTCGTCGCGATCAACGGCGCTGCCGATCACGACGCGCTGCGCGACCTCGTCCGCACGCGCGCGAACGTGGTCGGACGCGAGGACGCGCTGCGTGACGCGGCCAGCAACCTGGCAGGTTGATCTCTCGCGATGCCTGACGCGCACCTCTGCCTTGAACAGACCAAATAGAGAGGCCTGTCGGCCTGTCCCCTTTAATTAAGGTTCGTCTCCAATCCGCGGGGATCACGATGGCCGAGGGTGAGTTTATCGCTTGGGCTGCCTCCGGCATGTCACAAGGGGTGCCGGCGGCAGCCTAAGCGGTAAACTCCGCGACGTAATCGTCGCGACCGTTCTCCGGACTCTCCGGAGCTGGGAGATGAACCTTAAGTAAAGGGACAGGACCCTTTATTTACGCGGTTCCCTGACCATCAAGAGCACGATCAACCCGCCAATGAGGAACGGCGGTACGGACAGGATCCCCCATCGCGGGTTCCCCGTGCCCATCACCAGCCCGCCGTACAGCAGCGGGCCGAAGATGCTGGCGAACTTGCCGCTCATCGAGAAGAAGCCGAACGCTTCGTTATGAATCTCCTTCGGCGTGAGCGCGGCCATGAGCGAGCGACTCGCCGCCTGCACCCCGCCAAGCACAAGGCCGATCAGCACGCCCAGCGCGATGAACTGATTCGTGCCGTCGAAGGTGATGCCGAAAACGGTGAACAGCGGCTCCGGGCGCGTCATCAGCGCGAGGAAGGTCGCGATCAGCCAGACGATCAGGTTGATGAGGATCACCCGCTTGTTGCCAATGCGATCGGAGACGTACCCGAACACGAGCGCGCCGCCGAACGCGACGAACTGCACGATGAGGAACATCACGATGAGCTTCTCGTCGCTCATCTTGAGGTAGTCGGTTCCGAACGAGCCAGCCATCGCGATGACCGTCTCGACGCCGTCGTTGTAGAGCAGGAACGCGAGAAGGAAGAGGAACAGCGTGCGGTACCTCTTCAGGTGGACGAACGTATTCTTCACCCGGCGGAAGCCCGCGGTGATCAGCGATCCGCTCCGGTCGACGTCGGTCGCCATCGGCGGGAACTCATCCAGCAGAAAGAACGCCGGCAGTGAGAACAAGATCCACCACGCGCCCGACAGCGCCAGCCCGGCGGCGACGACGCGCGGGTCGTTCGGCCAGGTCGAGATCATCACCAGCACGATGATCAGCGCCACCGCCCCGCCGACGTACCCCGCGGCGAACCCCCACCCACTGAGGCTCCCCTGTCGCTCCGGGCGCGTCAGGCGCGGCAGGTACGCGTTGGCAAAAGCCAGGCTCGTGCCGAAGCAGAAGTTGCTCAGCACGTACAGCGTCCCGCCGAGCACCCACTGCCCGGGACGCAGGACGATCATCGCCATCGTGAGGAGCGAGCCGATCGTCGCGAAGGTGATGAGCAGCCGCTTGGTCCATCCCTTGATGTCGGCGATGGCGCCGAGCATCGGCGCGCCGACGGCCATCAGCGCCATGCTCATCGACGTGAGCACCGCCGTGATCGCGCTGGCACGAATCACGGTGCTGCCCAGCGTCAGCCCGTGCTCATCCGACCCTTCCGACAGCGGAGGCAGCAGCACCTTGATAAAGAACGGCGCGAACACCGGCCCGATGACGATCAGGCCGTAGCCGCTGTTGGCCCAGTCGTACATGACCCAGGCGGCCTTCTGAGCGAAGGTGGCCTCGCGGGTGTCGGCGGGAGGCGCACTCTCATACGGAAGTGTTTCCACGCGGCGGATCATCACCAGGCGCGCGCGGATGACAAGCTGCGGCGTGCGCCGAACACCGAACACCGAACATCGAACACCGAACACCGAACATCGAACACCGAACGCCGAACGCCGAACGCCGAACGCCGAACGCCGAGGGTCTAACTCAAGTTCTTGGCGGTTGCTGACGGCATGCTCTTTCTCCCTCTCCCATGTACTCGGGGGAGAGGGCAGGGGGGGCAGGGGAGAGGGGCAAGCGGCGCGCAGCGACGAACGACGCTCGTGGAGGGAACGTCGCTCACCCCTCTCCCCCGCCCTTGCAGGGTGCAACCCTCTCCCCGGCGTACCGGGAAGAGGGAGTGAATGCGGATCGCCAAGAATGAGCGCTACACCC
>JBAUGM010000697.1:0-3422 GCA_049679725.1 Tepidisphaeraceae bacterium | reverse complement strand
ATCATCGCCTCGCGCACGACGATGGGCGGGTCGATGAGGACGTCGCCCTTCCAGAAGTCATCCGCGCGGTCGAGGTTCTGGGCGGCGAAGTTGCGCTGGTTCACCACGTAAAGCCGCGACGCGATCGTTCGCAGGCGGACGCCCCAGTTGTTCGTGTACGTCGAGAACTGGTTCGGCGCCGGCACGAGCTCGCCCGTCTCCAGCGAGTGGACGCGCACGTACGAGCCGTTGTCCGTCAGCGTGATGATCCGCCCGTTGGCGATCACGAGCTGGTCGGGCAGGTTCGCGCCCTGGTAGCGCGGCATGGCGTCGGAAGGGTTGGGCTTCTGGAAGTTCAGCTCCTTGGCCGGATCGAACAGGTTCTTGGCGCAGAGCTGCGTGTGGGTCGTGAAGACGAGCGTGCCGTCGGGCGAGAGCGCCATGTTGATCGGTTGCCGCGACGGGTCGGCGACGGGGAAGACGCGGCGTGGGCCCGCGGGCTGCCCGCTGTAGGTGTCGAGCGCGACGAGCTGCACGCCCGAGGCATCGGCGAAGCGCGCGACGGTGAAGTCGTCGTTCGCCAGCAATTGCGTGACGGGCCCTTCGAGCAAACGCGCCTGCCACGCGACCTTCCCGCCCGCCAGTTCGATCGCGAAGAGCCGGCCGCCGTTGGTGGAGACGATCGCGCGGTCGCCGGTGGGGCAGACGAGATCGATCAGCTCCGGCGCGCCGGGCTGCTGGGCGGGCGCGGGCGGCGGTTGCAGCGCGAGAACATTGTTCGGCACGTTGCCGGGGAAGCCGCGCGCGCGGACGGGCAGCCGCCGCTGCCGCATCTCGATCGCCATTCCCTCGACCTCGGCACCCGCGCCGGCGTCGACGATCACGTCGTTCGCCCCCGGGCCGGCCACGTCCAACTGCGGCATGCCTTTGATCGCGACTTCCCACACGGTCGCGCCCGTCTCGCCCGCCAGCAGGATCGCGCGCGTCGGGCCCCACACCAGCAGCTTTCCGCCGTCCACCCACGCGGCGCCCTTGGGCGTGTCGGTGAACGGCGCGTGACTGCCGAGCGGGTTCGGCTGGCCGACGGCGTAGATCGCGATGCCCTTGCCGGCCGTCCAGGCGACGATGCGGTTGTGGTTCGCGAAATCGCGATGCGGGACGACGAGCTGGTCGACGTCGGGGATGGCGGTGTCCGGGCGTTCGGGCAGCAGCGGCTTTTCGCGCTTGCGATCCATCCCCGCGGGCAGGCCGAAGTCGGGGAGCGCGGCGTCGGCGGTCTTGGCGCTGTAGGCGTAGAGCGCGTCGCGCACGGCCTTGAGCGGGACGTTCGCCAACGTCGTGCCGTCCGGGAGCTGGATCGGCTTGGTGAGCATCGCCTTGTCGTATGCGGGCTGGAGTTTCCCGATCGCGGCGCCGACGTTGCCGGGGAGCTTGAGGTTGTTGCGAACCTGCGCCTCGACGATGCGCGCGGCGCCGAAGGCGCTGCGGTACTTGCGGAAGATTTGGTTGAGCACGTGCGTGGCGCCGCGCGGGTTGCCCGCGGCCTCGTAGGCGTCGGCGGCGGCGAGCATGGCCTCGGGGGCGACCTGCGCGTTGGGATAGACCTGCGCGACCGCGAGCAGCGTGTTCGGATCCTTCGCGCTCCGCGCCGCGGCGAGCGCTTCGGCGGCCTTGGCTTCGAATGGCGCGTAGACGTCGCGGCCCAGCGTCTGGACGAGCCGGCTGATCTCCGCCTCCGCGACGGCGGACGCCTGCGACGCGCTGCCGCTCTCGCCGGCGAACGGAATGGCGCGCAGCCGCTCGTCGGCGAGGATCTCCTGGTACAGCCGGACCTGATCGGGCGGCTCGCTGAAGCGGGCGCGCGTCATCCGGTAGTTCACCTGCTGCTGTGGCGCGTCCGCCGCGACGCTGGCGCGGTCGAACAACCCCTCCGCCAGCTTCCGCTCCTCCGGCGTGCCCGGGGCGGCGGGGTCGGCGAGCTTCTGCGCGAACGTCAGCGCGATGTTGAACACGCGATCGCGCTGCGCGCCGGGCCGCATCGCGTTCGCCGCTGCGCCTCCGCCCAGCAGCGACATCGCCTCGTCGAGCTTATCGACGGCAATGTCGAGCTGGTTCGACACGAACATCATCTCGGCGTAGCGCAGCCGCGGCTCGGGGTCGGTCGGGGCGGCGTCGACCTCCGCGTCCAGCTTCGCCCGCGCGACGGTGAGGTCCGTGTAGACGTTCACCCGGTCGGTGGTGGCGAGGATCACGTGGTCTTGCGTCACCAGCACGTTGCCCGGGCCCTCGCCGGCGTCCCACTCGCGTTCGCGCGGGTACGTCTGCTCGACGCGCCCGGATTTGAGCGACAGGCGCTGCAGGTTCCAGGCCGTCGGGATGAAGACCGAGTCCGTCGTGACGAACCCGCGCCCGCGGATCGAGTCCTTTGCATAGTTCTGCCGGAGGAAGGTCGACGACCAGAACAGGTTCGATTCCCGGTCGGGCAGCTTGGAATCGTACTGTTGCCAATCGATGCAGAAAATCGACCGGTCGCCGCACAGGAGCATGCGCTCGCCGACGATCGCGAGCAGCGTCTTGGCGGACTCGAAGTCGCTCGTGCGGATGCGCTGGACCTCGACGCCGCTGCCCGCGTCGTAGACGAGCACGTGCTGCGCGTCGGCGGGGAGGATGAAGACCTTGCCGTCCTTCACGATGACGGGGTTGTACATCCACGGCTTGGGCGCCTGGACGATGGTCTCCGCGCGGTTCCAGCGCCCGCCCAGGCCGGCGAAGTCGGGCTTGGGGCGCGGGTAGATGTTGAGCCAGACGATCGTCCCGCTGTACGCGTCGATGGCGGCCAGCGCGCCGAGGTTGGTCAGCGCGTAGAGCCGGCCGGAGTCGTAGGCGAGGTGGGTGACATTCTCGCCCATGAGTCCCATCGCGCCCTGCATGCCGTTGGGGTCGGTGTTGCCGCTGGCGATGTAGCAAGACCAGCGGTAGGTCCCGTCCCGCAGGGAATAGCAGAGGACGTAGGAGTCCTCGAACTGCATGGGCTTCCCGCCGCGACCGAGGACGTAGACATTGTCGCCGACGACCAGGGGCGATCCGCTCAGCGCGAGGTTGCGAAGGGGCGCGACGGCATCGGGAAGCTGGCGCGCGGTGACGGACCAGCGTTCCTTGCCGCTTGCGCGGTCGAGGCAGACGAGGCGCGTCTCGCGTTCGCCGACGGCGGCGAGGCCCATGCCGCCCAACTGGTTGATCTGCTGGACGTCGATTTGCCCGGTGACAGCCAGGACGGAACTGTCGGTGACCGTGACGGTCATCTGCTGGTTGCGCGGGAGGGGGTTGGCGCCGGGGGCGACGAACTGCCCGCCGCGGTCGCCGTAGCTGGCGGCCCAGCCGGGGAGGACGACGCCGCTCTCGAGGCTGACGGCGTAGACGCGCGCGTTGTCCTGGAAGAACAG
>JBAUGM010000696.1:0-6845 GCA_049679725.1 Tepidisphaeraceae bacterium | reverse complement strand
TGGGTGCTGTTGGCGCCGCGCCCCGTAAGCGGGGCCGCTATTGATCAACGTTCTGGCTCCGCTGGCGAGTCGGTCACGGACGCGAACCTCACGATAAGTTGACGGGTGCCCGCGCCGTGTCGATCATCTCGCCCCCATATGCTCAACGCGATCGCACTGCTGGCCCAAACGTTTCCCCCGCCCGCCCCCACCCCGCCGCCCAGCCCGCTTGAAATCGCGATCATGGCGGCGGTCTTTCTGGTCGTCATCGCGATTCTCGTCTTCATCTATTACCTGCTGTACAGCGCCCTGAAGGCGATCCCGCCCGAACATCGGCGGATGGAGCCGGGGCAGGTGTGGCTGCTGCTGATCCCCGTGTTCAACCTCGTGTGGAACTTCTTCGTCTTCATGCGCATCCCCGAGTCGTACCAGAGCTACTTCCACAGCCGGGGGCGGACGGACGTCGGCGACGCGGGCAAGAACGTCGGTCTGTGGTACTCGATCTGCGCTTGCTGTGCGGTGATTCCGTGCATCGGGTTCATTCCGGGCATCGCGTCGCTGATCCTGCTGATCCTCTTTCTTGTGAAGATCATGGGTCTGAAGGCGCAGGTGGGACAGGCCGCTCCGGGCGGTTTTCCGGTGGGTTATGCCAGTCCGCAGCCCGGCATGATTCCGCCGCCGTTGCCCCCGTCCTCGTCTTCGCCACCACCGCCACCGTTGCCGTAATGCCCAGCGGACTGGGCTTCTGCCAGTATGGCAACCACAACGGGAGACCTTTGCGGCCTCCTGCCAGCCTGACAGTTACGCGATTGTCCCGCGAATCCCCGAAGATCGCTTAACCCGCGGGTATTTCGGATCTTGCGCGCCAATCTCGCCGCGTCTAAAGATGGCGCGCCCTTTGTTATTGGCTGGGCCGCTGAAGGTCCGCCGCGATCCGGCTGATCCCTGCGATTGAACCAACGGAAAGTTTGAAAGGAGACGTTACACATGGCCGCTAAGATGCTGGCCTTCGATGCCGAGGCGAGGAAGTCGCTTCTCGAAGGCGTCACGAAACTGTCCCGGGCCGTCAAGGCCACTCTCGGCCCCAAGGGTCGCAACGCCGTCATCGACAAGGGCTGGGGCGCCCCGACGATCACCAAGGACGGCGTCACCGTCGCCGAAGAGGTTGAGCTCACCAACAAGTTCGAGAACATCGGCGCCAAGCTGGTGAAGGAAGCCGCCAGCAAGACGTCCGATGTCGCCGGCGACGGCACGACGACCGCGACCGTTCTCGCCGAGGCGATCTTCAAGGAAGGCTACCGCTCGCTCACCGCCGGCTCCGATGCGATGGCCATCGCCCGCGGCGTCCGCAAGGCGGTCGAAGCGGTCACCGAAAACCTCAAGAAGCAATCGAAGAAGATCGGCGGCAAGGAAGACATCGAGGCCGTCGCCACCATCTCCGCCAACAACGACCGCGAGATCGGCAAGATCATGGCCGACGCGTTCGAGCGCGTCGGCAAGGACGGCGTCATCACCGTCGAAGAGGGCAAGGGCCTCGACACCACCGTCGACGTCGTCGAAGGCATGCAGTTCGACCGCGGCTTCCTCTCGCCCAACTTCATCACCAACCCCGATGACATGACGGCCGAGTTCGAGAAGCCGCTGATCCTCGTCTACGAGGACAAGATCAGCGCCGCCGCCAAGCTCATCCCGCTGCTGGAGAAGGTGCAGAAGGCGAAGAAGCCGCTGCTCATCATCGCCGAAGACATCGAAGGCGAAGCGCTGGCGACGCTCGTCGTGAACAAGCTCCGCGGTATCCTCAACGTCTGCGCCGTCAAGGCCCCCGGCTACGGCGACCGCCGCAAGGCCATGCTCGAGGACATCGCGATCCTCACCGGCGGGCAGGCGATCATGAAGGACCTGGGGATCGAGCTCGACAAGGTCGAGATGGATCACCTGGGCATCGCCAAGAAGGTCACCATCGACAACGACAACACCACGATCATCGAGGGCGGCGGCGAGGTGAAGGGTATCCAGGGCCGCATCGCGCAGATCCGCAAGGAGATCGAGAGCACGACCAGCGACTACGACCGCGAGAAGCTCCAGGAGCGCCTGGCGAAGCTCGCGGGCGGCGTGGCGCAGATCAACGTCGGCGCCGCGACCGAAGCCGAACTGAAGGAGAAGAAGGCCCGCATCGAAGACGCGCTGCACGCGACGCGCGCCGCGGTTGAAGAAGGCGTCGTCGCCGGCGGGGGCGTCGCCCTCATCCGCGCGATGAAGGGTCTCAACGGCGGGTCGAACCTTGACACCGAGGGCGACGAGTCCGTCGGCGTCAAGATCGTCCGCACCGCCCTGACCGCGCCGCTGCGCCAGATCGCCGAGAACGCCGGCACCAGCGGCTCCGTCGTCGTCCGCCGCGTCATGGAGTCCAAGGACAACATGGGCTACAACGCCCTGACCGGCGAATACGTCGACGTCGTCAAGGCCGGCATCATCACGCCGACCAAGGTCGAGCGCACGGCTTTGCAGAACGCCGCCGAAGTCGCCATCCTCCTGCTCACGACCGACTGCATCATCGTCGAGCAGCCGAAGAAAGCCGGCGGCGACGACCACGGCCACGGCCACGATCATGGCGGCGGCATGGGTGGGATGGGCGGAATGGGTGGCATGGACGGGATGATGTGATAGTCATCTGGAGATTGTCATGCAGGTATCAGCCGAGGAGCATAATCGCGCCGCCGAAGCCAAGCTTCGTCGCGAGTTGGCAAAGATCCAAGCTGAGATATTGGAGAAACATAGCGGAAACGAACCCGCCCTTCTTAGTGCAATGCACCACGGAATGTCTTTGGTGACAGATGCCGTTCAACGCAACGAGCTTTCACCGCCAGTTGCAGAGGGACTTAAGAAGCAGATTCAGGACTGGGTCTATTAGTCGGTATTAGGAGTGCGGAGGAAAAGGTGACATCCACCTTTTTCAACGAGGCGATGAGCGAAATTCGAGAGGGATGACGTAAAGGCAGCGGTGAACCGCCGCAAGCATGGCGTCTCGTTCGGAGGCAATAAAGGGGACAGTCCCCTTTTCATTGCCAGAGTTGGTTGGTTGCGAGGTCGGATCATGACTCTACAAGACTTCAAGGAGCTGCTTCAGGCACAGCCGTTCGAGCCGTTCCGCATCGTGATGTCCAGCGGCGAGTCGTATGAAGTCCGGCACCCGGAGATGGCAAAGCTGCTGCGGACGAAGATCTTGGTCTTCATCGACCCGGATAGACAAGGCATTGCCGATCAGTTTCGAATGTGCTCGCTGCTGCACGTGACGGTTGTCGAGCCGATCGCGGCAACGAGAAAGCGAAGGAAGTCAGCTTGAGGAATCAGAACAAGGAACAGACGATGAAACTACGACCCCTTCAAGATCGCGTGATCGTGAAACAGTCCGAGGCGGAAGAGAAGACCAAGAGCGGCATCCTGCTGCCCGACGCGGCCAAGGAAAAGCCGACCAAGGGCAAGGTCATCGCCGTCGGCCCGGGCAAGCTCGACGACAACGGCAAGCCGATGGAGATCGGCCTGCGCGTCGGCGACATGATCTACTACGGCAAGTACAGCGGCACCGACGTCGAGGTCGACGGGCAGAAGCTCGTCATCTTGCGCGAGGCGGACGTGCTGGGCGTCCTCGAGTAGCCGCAGCTTTCTCACGTTTTCACGTTTCACGTTTTCAACCGCACCGACGGTGAATCGCGTGAAACGTGAAGACGTGAAACGTGAGAAAACGAATACGGAGCAGAACAATGGCAGCGAAACAGATGAAGTTTGACGCCGACGCCCGCGCCGAGATCGCGGCCGGCTTGTCGCAGCTCGCCCGCGCCGTCAAGGCGACGCTCGGGCCGCGCGGGCGCAACGTCGTGTTGCAGAAGTCGTTCGGGAGCCCGCGCATCACCAAGGACGGCGTCACCGTCGCGAAGGAAATCGAGCTCCCCCAGCCCTTCGAGAACATGGGCGCGAAGCTCATCCAGACCGTCGCCAGCAAGACGGGCGACGTCGCCGGCGATGGCACGACGACGGCTACCGTGCTGGCCGAGGCGATTTTCACAGAAGGGCTGCCCTACGTGCGCTCGGGCGTGAACCCGGTGCAGATCCAGCGCGGCATCCTCAAGGCCGCCCAGGTCGCCGCCGACGCGATCACCGCCATCTCCAAGCCCGTCAAGGGCAAGGACGACTACAAGAAGGTCGCCACCATCAGCGCCAACGGCGACGAACTGATCGGCCAGCTCATGGCCGACGCGATGGAGAAGGTCGGCAAGGAAGGCGTGATCACCGTCGACGAAGGCAAGTCGACCGAGAGCGTCCTCGAGTACACCGAGGGCATGCAGTTCGACAAGGGCTACCTGTCCCCGTACTTCCTGACCAACCCGACGACGCTCGATACCGTGCTGGAGAACGCGTACATCCTGCTGCACGAGAAGAAGATCTCGAACCTGGCCGAGCTGCTCCCGCTGCTCAACAAGATCGTGACCGGCGGCCGACCGCTGCTGATCATCGCCGAGGACGTCGACAGCGAGCCGCTGGCGGCCCTGGTCGTCAACAAGCTCCGCGGCGTGCTCAACGTGTGTGCCGTGAAGGCCCCGGGCTTCGGCGATCGCCGCAAGGCGATGATGGGCGACCTCGCCGCCGTCACCGGCGGGAAGTTCATCAGCGAAGACCTGGGCCTCAAGCTCGAGAACGTCGAGCTGGAAGACCTCGGCAGCGCAAAAAGAGTCGTCGTCGATAAGGACAACACCCTCATCGTCGAAGGCGGCGGGTCGAAGAAGGAGATCAACGGCCGGGTCGAGCAGATCCGCCTTCAGATCGAGAAGACCACCAGCGACTACGACCGCGAGAAGCTCCAGGAGCGCCTCGCCAAGCTGACCGGCGGCGTTGCCGTCGTGAAGGCGGGCGCGAACACCGAGACGGAGATGAAGGAACGCAAGGACCTCATTGACGACGCGCTGCACGCCACCCGCGCGGCCGCCGAAGAGGGCATCGTCCCCGGCGGGGGCGTCGCGTTCCTCCGCGCAATCGAGGCGGTTGAGAACGGCAAGCGCGCGGCCAAGGCCGACGAGAAGCTCGGCTTCGACATTCTCGCCGAGGCCCTCAAGGCCCCGGCCCGCCAGATCGCCGACAACGCCGGCGAAGACGGCGAGGTCGTCGTCGCCAAGATCCTCGAAAACAAGAACCCCGCGTGGGGCTACAACGCCGCGACCGACGAGTACGTCGACATGTTCAAGGCCGGCATCATCGACCCGACCAAGGTCGCCCGCACGGCCCTGCTGAACGCCGCCAGCGCCATCGGACTCGCGCTGACCACGGACGTGCTGCTGACGGAGCTGAAGGAACAAAAGGGCGACGAGAACCCGCTCGTCGCGGGGGCGGTGTCGTAAGCGGTTCGCAATAAACCTGGAGTAACGCCGAGGCACGGAGACACGACGCGAGCAGCCTCGTGTTTCCGTGCCTTGTGTGATTCGAGCTGCGGGGGATGCGAGATGGTCACGAAGTTCGGCATCGACGAAGATGAAGTCCAAGCCACCGACGAGCGGGATCGACTCAAGCGACCTGTCGCGGTGGCAATTTTCGGGACGCTCATCTCGGTAGGCACGATCGCCATGACGCTTACCCGTTCGGGAGGACAAGGCGACGGCGCAGAAGTCGGCAGGAGGGATGGATGAGATTTCCAGTGACCATCGAACGTGACGAAGACGGCATGTGGGTCGTCGAATGCCCTTCCATTCCCGGGTGCGTCAGCCAGGGGAAGACCAAGGACGAGGCGCTCGAAAACGTTCGGGACGCCATCCGTCTCTGCCTGGGAGTTCGCGCCGAGCAGGGACTGCCGCTGACGGTTGAAACCCGGCACGTCCAAGTCACTGTCTGACAAGTGCGAACGGAGAATGGGATGCCGGTCGTCCTGCGGGTCGGATCCTACGTGTTCCAGTTCTGGGCAAGTGACCAGAGCGAACCACCGCACATTCACGTGCGAGCCGGGCGGCGGAAGGCGAAGTTCTGGCTGACGCCGCACGTGCATTTGGCACGAAATCAAGGCTTCAAGCCGCACGAAGTGACGGAAATACGAACGCTGGTCGTGGAACACTCAGCGATGTTCATCGAGAGGTGGCATGAATTCTTCAACCACTGATCCGGGAATTGACGTCCGCGCGGAACGCGTCGTGGTGACCGAGCATCACGTGACCGTGGATTTCATCGATGGCCGGACAATTTCCGTGCCGCTCACATGGTATCCCAGGGTGCTCAATGGCACAGCCGCTGAGCGCGCCAACTTCGAGATATGGGATGATGGCCTCTATTGGCCGGACCTTAACGGCGACATCAGCTTCAGCGCGATTCTGCTGGGCAGGAAGTCGGGTGAATCGGCGAAATCGTTCGAGCGCTGGCTTGATCGGCGCGCGAAAGGCGAGGAGGAAAAAATCCCCACGCGGCCGCTTCCGACGGATTGGGCCAAGCGGCTCAAGCGCGCGAAAGCTGCTGATCGCCGCCAGGCAACCAGGAAGAAGTCGCCGTCCCGTGTCGTGACCACCTCGAAGCGACGCACCGCATAGGAATCACGTGGCTGTGACCAAGCGAGACTACTACGAAATCCTGGGCGTCGTCCGCACCGCCGACGGGGAGGAGATCAAGCGCGCCTACCGCCGGCTGGCGATGAAGTATCACCCGGATCGCAACCCGGGCAACGCCGAGGCGGAGGTGCGGTTCAAGGAGTGCGCCGAGGCGTACGAGATCCTTTCCGATGAGCCCAAGCGCAAGCGCTACGACCAGTTCGGGCACCAGGGCGTGCAGGGGGCGCACGACTTCTCGCACATGGACGTCACGGACATCTTCTCGATGTTCGACGACATCTTCGGCGG
>JBAUGM010000695.1:0-3290 GCA_049679725.1 Tepidisphaeraceae bacterium | reverse complement strand
GGGGTACTGCGAGCTACAGGCTGGCGTTGAACTCCGGCAGGTAGATGAAGTACTTCAGGTTAAAGACCCAGCGCAGCACCATCTTGATCGGCATCAGCGCCATAAACAACAGCAGGACAACCATGATGACGTATCGGATGGCGCCCATCTGTTCGTACATGCGCCGGAACACCGTGAACCGCAGGATGACCGGCAGCACGAACAGGTAAACCCCCACGAGCACGAACCCCAGCCATTCGCGCACGAGCCAGTGCGGCAGCGGCAGCGGGTTGTTGTCGGCCGTCGGGCGCGCCCGGCCCATCAGGCCGTTCCAGAAAAAATTGCTGACGTCGACGTTGTTCAACGCCTCCTGCTTGTGCGCATCCCAGTACTCGTACGGCCCGAAGAAACTCCAGTTCGGCCCGCGCAGGAACGTGCCGAAGAAGATCAGCACCACCCACAGGATCAGAAAGCCGAACAGCCACGTGATGATGGCGAACGGCCGCTCCTTGAGCGTGTAATAGCCGTTGCCCTTGGGGTTCGTGTCGATGAACGGCATCGCGATCAGCCCGACGATGATCAAGCCGGGGTAGACGACGCCCGCCATCCACGGGTCGAAGTAGACGAGCATTTCCTGCAACCCCAGGAAGTACCACGGCGCCTTCGCGGGGTTGGGCGCGTAGCCGGGGTTGGCGGGCTGTTCGAGCGGCGCCTTGGCGACGATGCCCCAGACGATGAGCCCCGCCGTCGCGAGCACGAGGCAGATGAGCTCCGTGTAGACCAGGTCCGGCCAGACGAGCACCTTGTCGTCCTTGTCCTCCTCCATCAGCGGTTGCCCGGCGGAGAGGCGCGCGTCGTTCAGCGCCGCGCGGCGGAAGGCGATCCAGATGCAGAGCATCACGCTGATCACCATGATCGTGATCGGCACGTTGTCGGGCTTGGCGACGATCGAGCGGAAATCCGGATCGTCGATCGACCCGAAGTAGACGACGCAGAACCCGACGAGGATGGCCGTGAACACCAGCGGCTTCGTCCACCATTTGTAGAGGACGAACATGAGGATGAAGATGACCGTCGTGAGCGTGAGGAACGGCGACGGCTGGGTGAGCCAGTTGATCAGGTCCTTCACCGCCTCGGGCGGGAAGCTGAATCCGCCGGAGGCGGCAGCGAGAAACAGTTGCATCGCTAACTCCAGATCCGTTCCCCAAACGCGGGAGCATGAATAGCCGCAGATGAACGCAGATGAACGCAGATGGAGTTCAAACGAGTACCTCTTTCTTATCCGCGTTCATCTGCGTTCATCTGCGGCTCTTTTCACTCCGCTTCATCACAGCGGCCCGCTGATCCCGCCGTCCTTGCGGATGCGCCAGAAGTGGATGGCGATCAGCACGGTCACGATCACGGGGATGAACACGCAGTGCAGCACGTAGAAGCGCAGCAGCGCGTTCTCGCCGACGAACGTCCCCGCCAGCAGGAAGAAGCGCGCATCCGAGCCGGCGTGGATCATCGGCACATCGGTCCCGGGAAACATCATGATCTTCGCGAACGGCCCGCCCGAACCGACGAGCGGCGTCGCCTTCGCCATGTTGCTGCCGACGGTGATGGCCCAGATCGCCAACTGGTCCCACGGAAGCAGGTAGCCGGTGAACGAGAGGAGCATCGTCAGCACGAGCAGGATCACGCCCACGCCCCAGTTGAACTCGCGCGGCGGCTTGTACGAGCCGGTCAGGAACACGCGCATCATGTGCAGCCAGATCGAGATGATCATCGCGTGCGCGCCCCAGCGGTGAATCTCGCGCAGGATGCCCAGCGTCACGTGGGCGCGCAGGTCCTGGATGTCCTGGTAGGCGTACTCGATGACCGGGCGGTAATAGAACATCAGCAGCACGCCGGTCACGACTTCGGCTAGAAATAAGAAGAACGTCAGCCCGCCCATGCACCAGGTGAACGAGAGGCGGATGCCGCTCTTGCGCACGGCGACGGGGTGCAAGTGGAGGAAGACGTTGGACATGACCGCCATCACGCGCGTGCGCCGGTCGCGCGGCACACCGTGGCGGAAAATCGAATTCCAGACTTGTGAGTTGCGGACGTAGTTCAGCGGCGCGTCGATCAAGCCCATGGAAACTGTCCGTTGTCAGTCGTCAGTTGTCCGTTGTTTCGTTGCTCCGTGTTGCCCATCACAACGGACAACGGACCACTGACAACGGACGCATTTCACGCAAGAGGCACGAAACTTTCGGGACTCTCCCACTCGCCCAACTCGGAGCGGTACACCTTGCTCTTGTCGACCCACACGTACCCGTCCGCGTCCATGCTGATCGCGAAACGCTCCAGTGGGCGCGGCGTGGGGCCTTCGAAGTTCACGCCGTCGATGTAATACCCCGAGCCGTGGCACGGGCACTTGAACTTCTGGTCTCCCGCCAGCCACGCCGGGATGCACCCGAGGTGCGTGCAGACCGTATTGAGCGCGATGAGCTTGTTCTCGGTCGGCTGGAGGTTGACGAGCCAGATTTCGTTGGGCTTGTAGCGCTCGTCGACGAGGCCGGGCGTCTGGAAGTCCGTGAACCGGCCGACGCGGTAGACCTTCTTCGGCTCCTTCAGGACCTTCGGGCCGAAGAAGTCCTGGAACATCGCCGCGTACGTCGCGCTGACGGCGGCGATGGCGCCCCACGCGACGATCAGCGCGAGGTTGAAGTTGCGGCGCGATATCTTCCCCGCGCCCGCCGCTGCGGCGCGGATCCGATCGCCCATCGACATCTGCGGCGCGTACGCCCCGCCCGCCGCGAGGACGGCCATTCGCTGGTCGGGCGGCGCGTTGCGCCAATCGACGCCCTGCTTGTCGACCGCCCGCACCATCTCCTCGCCCTGGTTGATCTCGGGGCTTCGGCGAACGGTCGTTGCCAAGCTCGCGGAGAGCGACGGGCTGATCTTGCTCGTGCTGAGCAGGGCTTGCCACTTGGGATCGGGGGGCCCCAGCGGCGAGGCCGCTTTAGCGGCTGGGGCTTTCGCGACAACCTCGGTGGCGCCCCCGCCCGCTGAAGCGGGCTCGCCGGTGGGTTCGTTCGCCCACGGCGCGGGACCCTCGACTTCCTTCGTTTCGAACTTGATGACATCGACGGGACAGCCCTCGGCCGCGACGATGATCGACGGGGTCAGCGGGCGCAGGAAATCCGGGCTCTGCGCGGGCGGACGGATGAGGCAGGTCTCTTCCGTGACGTCGAAGACCTCCGGGCAGTCGTTCTCGCACGCATCGCAAACGATGCAGCCGGGCGCGATCCAGACTTTGGTGATGATCTGATGCGTTTCCGCCA
>JBAUGM010000694.1:0-4533 GCA_049679725.1 Tepidisphaeraceae bacterium | reverse complement strand
CTCCCGCGCTGCGCCAAACGCTACGTCCGCGGGTACTTCCGCCGGTGCCATTGCACGTACGGGAGCAGTTGATCGATGGGCAGCGAGCGCTCGTCGGGTGGCGGGCCGTCGAACGGTTCGATGTGGTTGATCTGCGCTGCTGCGTCCTCGCCGATGCCGGTTTCGATGATCAGGGCGAGTGCGCCCGGCCACCGTTCGTCCGATGCCGGCGCGCCGGTGACGTAAACCCGCACGCCGAGCGCTTCCGGCGCCTGCGGGGACGCCAGCGCGTCGAACTTCAGCTTGGCCGCGTCGATGCGCAGCCCGTCCACGTCGATGCCGAAAGAGAATCCCCGCGGCGGCTTCAGCGCGATCAGCTTCCAGCCCGGCAGCTCGCGCGGCGCGGCCGACATCAGCGCGTGCACGGCGCCGAACGCCTCCGCCTGCGACCATGCGGTGAAGATCAGCTCGCGCTCGTCGCCGGGCTCGGACACCTCGACGCCGATGCGCGGATCGAAATCACGCAGTCGCCCCTCGACGCGATCGGCGACGAGTTGCCCGTCGGCGCCGCGCAACTCGGCAGCCGCGGAAACGAACCATCGCCAGAATTCGTCAGCCGTCATCATGGAGAACTCGCATCGGGAAGCGATGGCTCCGGCGCGTAGGGCTGGTGCAGTTGGACGGGCTCCTTGCCGCCCTTGCGAAGCTTGAGGTTCAGCATCTCCACGCCGATCGAGAACGCCATCGCGAAGTAGATGTAGCCCTTGGGAATGTGCCGGTGGGACGCGTCGACGATCAGGACGACGCCGACGAGGATCAGGAACGAGAACGCCAGCATCTTCACCGTCGGGTGGCGGTTGACGAAGTCGCTGATCGGCTTGGCGGCGAAGAGCATCACGCCCACCGCGATGACGACGGCGATGATCATGATCGTCAGCCCGACCTTCCGGTTCTCCGGCGACGTCTGCACCATGCCGACGGCGGTGATCACGCTGTCGAGGCTGAAGACGATGTCGAGGATGAGGATCTGCGTGATCACGCTGGAAAACGAGACGCCCGCCTTCGAGGCCGCGCCGTGCTCGTGGCCCTCGAGTTTGTCGTGGATCTCCGTGGTGGCCTTGTAGACGAGGAACAACCCGCCGAGCAGGAGGATCGCGTCGCGCCAGTTCAGGTGCTCCTTGTCGCCCAGCGCGAAGCTGAACCAGTCCCCAATCAGCGGGATCGGCGTGGTCAGGCTCATGATCCAACTGATGGAGAGCAGCAGCCCGATGCGCATGATCATCGCCAGCGACAGCCCGATCAGCCGCGCCTTGTTCTGCTGCTCGGCCGGCAGCTTATCGGCGAGGACGGAGATGAAGATGATGTTGTCGATGCCCAGGACGACCTCGAGGATCGTGAGGGTGACCAGCGCGATAATCGCCTGGGCCGAGTACAGCGAGGTGATCGCTTCACCCCCGACAGCCGAGGCGCCGAGGGTCAGGATGGTTTCGAACAAGTGGAGCTCCTTCGATTTTGCGGCGTGACGGTATCATCGCGCGTCGCGGCGGTCTACAACTTCACACTGCACGCGATGGGGTCGTGGCGCGCGGATCAAGTCGACTCAGTGCTGCGCGCATGACTTCAGAGAGATTGGAGCAGATGAGGGAAAAGGATAGATACCCGCCCGACACCGCGTGGTTACCCCGCGGCACCATGAAGCGCATGGCTCCCTGGATCTTGATATTAATCTTGTTCCTGATCACGATCCGGGTAGTCGATCACAGGTTCCTCGACGACTCGCTCTACAACTTTGTCCGGTTGATCTGGTACGAGCTGACCGGACAGAGGTGGTACTGACAGTTCGTCTGCGCACCGGCTCGCGTGCTCACGGTCGCATCACTTTGACCTGCACATCGCTACCGCACGCCCATTAACACTTCCATCGTCAGTTGATCCAGCTTCTCGTAGGGCAATCGCTCCTTCGCCAGCTTGACGCGGTTCAGCGGGGCATCCAGCAGCTTCTTCGCGTTGGCGCTCGAGAACTTCTTCGTCAGCTTCCCGATCGGATCGTCCTGGTTGATCAGCTTCAATAGCCCCTGGATCTCCTTGTCCGCGTTCCAGCGCGCGACCTTCTCCTTGAGGATCATGTAGGTCCGCATACAGCCCTTGGCGAACTCCTTCACATCCTCGTGGTCGCTCGTCCGCAGCGCGTGAGCGTCGAAGTGGCGCGAGCCGTTGTACTTGTAGTCCTCCAGCAGCTTCACGAGGAAGAACGCGTGCTTGATGCTCACCTGCCCGAAGCGGAAGTCCTGGTCGTAGCGGCCGAACTCCTGGTCGTTCAGGTCGATGTGGAACAGCTTGCCCATCTCCAGCGCCTGTGCGACGTGGTGGACGAAGTTGAGCCCGGCCATGTGCTCGTGGGCGACTTCGGGGTTGACGCCGCACATGTCGGGGTGGTCGAGCGTGGGAATCAGCGCCAGGTAGCTGCCGGTGACGGCGAAGTACATGTGCCCGCGCGGTTCGTTGGGTTTGGCTTCGAAGGCGAACTTGTAGCCGAACTTCTGCTGGATGTTCCACTCGCAGAGGAAGTTGATCGCCTCGCGGAAGCGCTTGACGGCGTCGACGGGGTTCTTGGCGGCATCGGTTTCGGCGCCCTCGCGGCCGCCCCAGAAGACGTAGGTCTTGGCGCCGAGTTCCGCGCCGTACTCCATGGCGCGCATCGTCTTCTGGATCGCGTAGGCGCGGACGCGGGCGTTGTTGCTCGTGAACGCGCCGTCCTTGAAGGCGGGATCGGAGAACAGGTTGGTCGTCGCCATCGGGCAGACCAGGCCGTTGGCCTTCATGCCCGTTCTGAAGTCCTTGAGGATGCGATCGGCCTCCTGGGCGGTGGCGTCGATCGGGATGGCGTCGTTGTCGTGGAAGTTCACGCCGTACGCGCCGACCTCGCCGAGCAGGTCGAGGATCTGGCGGACGCTGATGCGCTGCCGCGTCGGCTCGCCGAACGGGTCGCGGCCGACGTTGCCGACGGTCCAGAGGCCGAACGTGAACTTCAACTTGGGATCGGGGGCGTAGTCGGGCATTGGTTTTCCTTCCTGGCCTTTGGCGATAGGGACGGGGAGTGTAACGGGGAGAACCGTGACGCGAAACAGCGTACAGAGTATGAAACGTGAAGACGTGAAACGTGAGAAGATTCCGATCCCATCACGTTTCACGCTTCACGTCACGCGCGGTCCCTCACGCTCGCGTACTTTCCGTCGACGTGGTTCTGCGCCAGCTCCACGTAGCGCTCCGTCAGCCAGCGCATGTACTTCACGTCCTCGTCCTTCACCGGACGAACGACCTTCCCCGGCACGCCCATCACCACCATCCCGTCCGGCACCTCGAGCCCCGGCGGGACCACGGCGCCCGCGGCGATCAAACAACCCCGCCCGATCCGCGTCCGGCTCAGCAGCGTCGAGCCCATCCCGATCAGCGAACCCTGGCCGACGAACGTCCCGTGCACGATCGCGCCGTGGCCGATCGTCACGTCGTCCTCGATGACGTTATCGACGCCGCTGTCGCTGTGGATGACGACCGCGTCCTGCACGTTCACGCGCCGGCCGATCGTGATCGTCGCCTCGTCGCCGCGGACGACGGCGTTGAACCAGAAGCTCGCGAGCTCGCCGATGCGCACGTCGCCGACGATGGTCGCGTTGTGCGCGACGTAGAAGTTGCCGGGGGTTTTGGTGAAGAGGGGCATGCGGAACGTGTACGCTCTTCCTCCCTCTTCCCGGTACTCCGGGGAGAGGGTTGGGCAGAGGGGCAAGCGGCGCGATACGTCAGAGCACCGTTCGATTCGTCGATCGACGACCAGCGACACGGTCTGCGGTTCACCGGGTTTTCTTGCATCGAACGGAAGAAACCCGCCGCAAGCGGCGGCGCTTCACGGGCGCGCGGAGACGTTACTTCGTCCCTTCAACCGCTTGCGGCGCGGGTTCGGACGGCGCCGCGGGCGCTGGCGCTTCCTCGGCAGCCGGCAACGTCCAATGCTCGCGCATCTTCTTGATCAGCGGGTCTTTCCCGCCCGATCGCTTGTCCGCCAGATCGAGGTAACCCGCCGCCATGCGCTCGTTGCCGCTGTTGTAGGCGATGTACGCGAGGAGGAAGACCGGCCGCGCCTGCGACTGCTCGGCGTTGGCGATTTCCTTCAGATCGCTGGCGACGACTTTCAAGCGGTCTTCGCCGAGGAACGCGCGCAGGTCGTACTGGCCCATGAGCAGCGCGGCGTCGGCGGTGAACGCTTCGCGCAGGTGGGCATCGGCGCGGGCGAAATAGCTCGCGCCCAGCTCCGCATTGGCGCGGCCGAGCTTGATCAGCGGGTTGTTCGGCGCGACCTGCTCGGCCTGGTCGTACTTCTCCAGCGCGGACGTGAACCGCCCCTGCTTCATGAGCGATTCGGCGCTGGTGAGCAGGTCGGCGAGCCCCTTGCCCGGGACGCCCTTGGCGAGCGTCTCGATCTTGACCGGCCCGGGCTTGGCGGATGGACCGGGCGCGGGGGCCGCCTGAGGCTCGGCTGCGGGCGCAGAGGTGGACGAC
>JBAUGM010000693.1:0-2785 GCA_049679725.1 Tepidisphaeraceae bacterium | reverse complement strand
GCCCCGCGCCGTTCCGCGTCCCACTGAACGGCGCGGGGCGGCGCTGGCGCTCTGCCCCGCCGTGCGGGCGCATTGGCACAATTCCCCAGTCGATGAGACACCGATTGCCTCACGACGTTAGGCATTTCAGGATCACGTGGAACACCTCCGTCGCCTCAACCTGCGATCGCTGCTCCATCCCGCGATCCGTCAGCAGGACCGGCGCCTCATCGGGCGACCCGGCCGCGCGCCCGTGCGATCCGCGGACGAGCGCAGCGTCGGTGGGGATGACGTTCAGCAGCGTGCGGAACCCGAGTTTCTTCCGCAGCAGCGCCGTCGCGATCTTCACCTTCGGCGCCGCGATCTGCGGGTCGATGAACAGCTCGGCCGGGTCGTAGCCGGGCTTGCGGTGGATGTCGACGGTGCGCGCGAAGTCCGGGGCGCGCGATTCGTCGAGCCAGTAGTAGTACGTGAACCACGCGTCCGCCGACGCGATCGCCACCAGTTCCCCGCTGCGCGGGTGATCGAGGCCCGCCTCGCGCTTGCCGGCGGCGTCGAGGACGCGCTCGACGCCGGGGGTCGACGCGAGCAACTGCCGCACCTCGTCGAGCCGGCTGGCGTCGTTCACGTACACGTGCGCAACCTGGTGGTCCGCCACCGCGAACGCCTTGCTCGCCCCCGCATCGAGCAGCTCCCGGCCCAGCTCCTCACGCACCGCCATCAGCCCGTGCTCGCGCAAAACGCGGTTGAGGTGAACCGGACGCGTCACCGGCGCGATCCCGTACTCCGACAACACGATCACCCGCGCGCCGGCCGACGTGAAATGATCGATGAGCTGGCCGCATACGGCGTCGACCTCGCGCAGATCGCGCGCGGCCCTTGCGACGTCCGGCCCGACGCGCTGCAGCACGTAGTCGAGGTGGGGGAGGTACACCAGCGTCAGCGCCGGATTGAACTTCCGATCGACCATGCGCGCCGCGTCCGCGATCCACCGCGTCGACTCGATCGACGTCGCCGGTCCCCAGAACTTGAACAGCGGGAACTGCCCCAGCTCCCGCTGCAACTCGTCGCGCAGCCCCGCCGGATTTGTCCACACGTCCGGCAGCTTCCGCCCGTCCGCGGGATACATCGGCCGCGGGGTGACGGTGTAGTCCGCGCTGGCGTACATCGCGTACCACCAGAACAGGTTCGCGCAGGTGAACGACGGATCGAGCCGCCGTGCGACGTCCCACACCTTTGGCCCCTGCACGAGCGCGTTCGCCTGCCGCCAGAACCGCACCTCGCACTCGTCGCGGAAGTACCACCCGTTGCCGACGATCCCGTGCTCGGCGGGGAGCGTTCCAGTGAGATACGTCGACTGCACCGTCGTCGTGACGGCGGGGAGGACGGATCCCACGGTCGCCACGTTCGAACGGTCCGCCAACTCCCGAAGCCGCGGCGTGTGCGCGCCGATGAGCGATCGCGTGAGGCCGACGACGTTGAGGACGACGGTTTTGTGCATGGGCGGCGCGTAACGTAGCGGCTCGGCGCGGAAACGAAAACGGGGCGGGCCGCGTGGCCCGCCCCGTGTTCAGTCGATTATCCGTATAAAACATTACCCGCGGCGGCGGCGGTGGAGGAGCGGGAAGGCCATCAGCAGGGCGGCGAAGGCGGCCGGTTCGGGAATGGGCGTGAACGTCACGGTGCCAGCGTTGAAGGATGAGATCGGGAACCTCGTCCTGGTTCACGTTCGCATACAGCTTCGTGTCGAACAAGCTCGATTCATCCTGGGACAGACAAAGGGGTCACCTTGATTTTTCGGTAGCCGGCTGAAAATCACGGCGACCCTTATTCCGCCTACTTACGACGGCGGCAGAGCAGCGGAAGGCCGAGCAAGGCCAAGCCCATGAACGCCGGCTCGGGCACGGGATTGATCGTGATCAGGCCGTTGTCGATCACAAGTGTGTGCACATTGGCCTGCGAGTCGGCGATTTCAGACCGATCCAGGTCCACGTTCAAGGCGAATACGCCAAGCGCGTTTGCGGAAATGTTCAGCGTGACGCTGAACAATCCCTCGCGATCGTCGTTCTGCACCGCGACGTCTGTGCCATCGACGAGCAGGTCATCGGCGAGCAAGCGATCGTTCGCCGCGTTGTAGTTTCCGAAGGGTGGGGAGGCGTTGGGGGTCTGATTCGTGATCACTGCGTCGTCGGTGAACAGGGTTGGATGTGCTCCCGTGGACACGGCGTGACTCGCAAAAGTCAACGTCCCGGTCGGGGAGAGTCGCAAGCCCACGTTATAGCTGGCCACATTGAAATTCGTGGCGCCGGTTTCTTCCAGCCAGATGTCGAGGGTGACCGTCGTTGCCGAAGCCGTCAGCGTCTTGTCTTCGACGTGCAGGATAAGTGCCGCCTGCGCGGTGCTGCCGACCGCAAGCATAGCGAGAGCCGCGAGAACGAATTTCCTCATTACCACTCCAGAGAAGTTAAGCTTGGCCGGCCCTTCGAGCCCGTGCAGGCATTATGCCACGTTGTTGCGGTGCGGCAAGCACTTTCGCCTCGGCCGAGTGATTTTTTTCACGATCCGTTATCAAATCCGTCGTTCGTCGCAACCGCTTATGCCAAAATGGATAAGCTGTAGGGCGCGCGTCCTCCCGGTTTACCGGGGAGCGACGATCGGGTCGAGGTACGCGAAGAGGCCCGCCGGCGCCACCGGCTCGCCGCCGGGCAGGGTGAACCCCTGGCGGTTGCGAACGAGGGTGACGTCGGAGCCGAGGATGCTGCCCGTGCCGTTCACGTCCTTGAAGATCGTGTACAGCCCCGTCCCC
>JBAUGM010000692.1:0-1655 GCA_049679725.1 Tepidisphaeraceae bacterium | reverse complement strand
CGTTCGCGAGGATCGAGATCCTTCGGTCGCTCAGGCTCCCTCGGGATGACGTTTGGGTGATCGCACGTCACATCCCGCACGATCCCGGCGCGCCGCCGCACCGGCCGCACGACGGCTCTGACGACCGTGACGACGACGACGAACCCTTCCCCGACTCCGCCCCGACCGCGAATACGCTCAGCGCCCGCGCCGTCTTCGGCGAGTTGCACTTGGGGCACGTCGGCCTGGACTCGCTGCTCATCGACCGTTGCAACTGCTCGAACCGCTCCCCGCAGCCCTGGCACGTGTATTCGTAGATCGGCACGTCAGATACTCCTGGCAGAAACCTGTTTGTCCGTCCGCTTCGGACCGCTATTGTACGCGCGTGGCCGCAAAAGGGAGGGCGAGGCTCCTGCCGAGCCGTGTCTTTCTTGCTGGACGAGGAGGACGGCTCAGCGGGAGCCTCGCCCTCCCGCCGCGTCCTGTTCAGCCCAAGGAATTCTCCATGCCCGACCCGTCGCAGCCGTTCGATACGAGCAAGTTCGTCAACCCGTCGCAGGTCGGCGGGATCGAGAGCTACGAGATCGCCGACGGCGCCGGGCGCGGCGTGCGCGCGCTGTGCGTCAACACGGGCGGCGGGCTGCGCTACCGCGTGCTCGTCGACCGCGGGCTCGACATCGATCACGCCTTCCATAACCAGCACAGCCTCGCCTTCCTCACGCACGGCGGCGTCACCCGGCCGAGCCGCGCGTACGACCCCGGCATCAACTGGCTCGCCAGCTTCCCCGGCGGACTGCTCACGAGCTGCGGGCCGTTCAATATCGGCCCCCCGGGTGAAGACGAGGGCGAGCCGCTTGGCCTCCACGGCCATCACTCGAACACGCCGGCGACGATCGAATCGATCGTCCAGCCCGACCCGCGAAACGGGCGGCACGAAATGAGCGTCACCGGCGTCGTCCGCTACGGCCGACTGTTCGGGCGCAACCTGGAACTCCGGCGCACGATCCGCTCGCGCCTCGGGGGGAACGCGATCGACGTCGTCGATGAGTTCACCAACGTCGGCAACGTGCGCGTGCCGCACGCATGGCTGCTGCACATCAACCTCGGTTATCCGCTCGTCGATGAAGGGTCGGAGTTCTGCTATGACGCCCATCGCGTCGAACCGATGCCGACGGACGAGAGCCGCGCGCGGTTCAAGCCCGGCGGATCGTTCAAGAGGATTCCGCCCGCCCTCGAAGCGCACCGCGGCTTCACCGAGGCCGTGGCGCAGCTGTTCCCGCGCGCCGCCGGCGATGGCTCGGCGACGGTCGGCGTCGTCAACGGCAAACTCGGGATCGGCCTGGCGATCCGCTACGATGCCCGCCAGTTCGGCCGGTGTCTGAATTGGCAGCACTGGGGACCGGGCGAGTATGTCACGGCGCTGGAGCCGACCAACGGCAGCGTGCGTGGTCGTGCGGCGGACCGGACGGAGGGCACGCTGGATCATATTGAAGCCGGCATGCGCAAGACGTACGCGTATCGGATCGAGGTGGTGACGGAGAAGTCCGCTCTCGACGCGTTGCGGGGGTTGAACCAGTAGAACGATCCATCGCGCTACCCCCCCCCCACGGCGGGGCAGAGCGCCAGCGCCGCCTCGCGCCGTTATCCGCGCGGGCACCGACCGAACGGCGCGGGGC
>JBAUGM010000691.1:0-3655 GCA_049679725.1 Tepidisphaeraceae bacterium | reverse complement strand
GGCGTTAGCGGCAAGGAGCCACGAAACGAGGAGCAGGCGGATCACTGGAATATCCTCCGCCGAGAGGTCCGCACCTCCATCCGCTTAACCATAGGTGCCGTCTGCCCGAAAGACGAGATCCGGCGACAAGCTTCGAGGAAAGGTTCCCTGCCCGCTCGGCCCGCTAACCTGATCTCGCCAGCCCGTCTGCCCGGCAAAGGCATCTTTGAAATGAAGACCGCTCCCGGCTGTGACCGCCTCTTGGGCGGCAGCGGTGTCAAACGCGGTGGTATCAAGAAGCAGTGCGATGGCGCGTCTTCCGCTTGCGGCTTCGCGGACGACAGCGTGTTGATCCGCGAAGCCGCAAGCGGGGCTCTTTCACAATTGAATCGTTCCTTTGGACACGACCCACCTGCGCGCTCGTCCACGGCCTCGCCCGCTTCCGAAACTCGTTTTGCGCGATCGTCACGATATTCGCGCACGATTGGCAAGCTGGGAAAACTGGCCGCCGCCGCGCGCACGCTAGTCTAGATGCATCAGGATTGGAACGTGGGCGCCGTGCGTGTCATCCTGAGCAGTGATGACGGCGGTTTTTCCTTCGAGTGTTCCGGACATGATGATGTTCCGTTTCTGGCCGCGCGCGGGCGTTGTGCTGAATGAGCGAGCGCTGTCATCCGAGTGGGAGCGGTAGCGACCCAGGGATCTCGTGGTCGAACGGCGCCCGTCTCCGAGTTTCCTGATCTTCGCTACCGCTCCCCTCGGAATGACATCATCCGCGTCCTGCCAAAGTGAGGACATCGATGTCTACCGCTATCTGAACCCACCGCCAATGTGGATTGTCTCGCCGGTGAGCCAGGCAGAGTCGCTGGACGCGAGGAACACGGCCGCGGGGGCGATGTCCGCGGGCTGGCCGATCCGGCCGAGCGGGGTCTGGGACTCGACTACCTTGCGGAAATCGCTCTCATGGATCCCGGCCGATCGGACGCCCTCGGTGTCGACCATGCCGGGGTTGATGGAGTTCACGCGGATCTTGCGCGGGCCGAGTTCCTTGGCGAGCGAGCGGGTGATCGTGTCGACGGCGCCTTTGGTCGCGCTGTAGACGCTTGTCGTCGCCGGCGCCGCCGTCGCGGCGACGGAGCTGATATTGATGATGTCCCCGCCACCATCGCCGAAAAGCTTCACCGCCTCCTGCGACGCGAGGATCAAGCCGAGCACATTGACGTCGAACATCCTGTGGAAGTGCTCGACGGTGACGTCCTCGATCGGCGCGAACTCGTAGACGCCCGCGTTGTTGACGAGGATGTCGAGCGCGGCGAACGCCCGCTTCGCCTCGGCAAAGAGTCGGCGGACGTCGGCCTCCTTCGCGAGGTTGGCCTGCACGGCGACGGCGCGCCCGCCGTTGCCCGTGATTTCGCCGACGACGCGCTGCGCGCCGTCTTTGTCCGAACTGTAGTTGACGACGACCGCCGCCCCCTCGGCCGCCAGGTGAATGGCGATCGACGCCCCGATGCCCTTGGACGCGCCCGTCACCACCGCCACCTTGCCTTGAAGTTTCCCTGCCATGACTGATTCTCCTTGTATTCCTCGTTCTGTACCGAACGGTACGAAAGATAGGCGCGCTGGATTCGGCGGGTCAAGGGGAATATCATATCGTTCGGTATGAAAGTGAAAGCCAAGGCCCCAACCCCCAAGCGCGGCCGCCCGCGTGCGTTCAACGAACAGTGGGCTCTTGATGCCGCGCTAAAGGTCTTTTGGAAAAAGGGTTACGAAGGTGCTTCGCTGGACGATCTGACGGCGGCGATGGGCATCAACCGCCCCAGCCTCTACGCCGCATTCGGCAACAAGGAGGCGTTGTTCCGCAAAGCGCTGGACCGCTACGACGAGCGTGCCGTCCACGCGCGCGACGCCTTGAACGAGCCGACCGCCCGCAAGGTGGTCGAGCGGTTGCTGTACGGGGGGATCGAGATCGCCGCCAACCCCCGCAACCCCCGCGGCTGCCTGATGGTCCAGACCGCCCTCTCCTGCGGTGACGCCGCCGAGCCGATCCGCAGGGAGCTCTGCGCCCGCCGCGCGGCGCGGGAGGCGGAACTTCGTGAACGATTCGAACGCGCCCAGGCCGAAGGTGACCTCCCTCCCGATTCCGATCCCGCCGACCTCGCCCGGTTCGTGAACACGATCATCCAGGGCATGTCCGTCCAGTCCTCCAGCGGCGCCACGCCCGAACAACTCCACCGCATCGCAGACACCGCGATGCGCGCGTGGCCGACGCAGGCTTGAATCAGCCGGCGCATTCCCGATTCATGACGTCGCGAACGGTTAGACTGGAGCGCGAGAAGGAGGCAACGATGCCATTGAGCGCGCGGAATCAGTTCAAAGGTCGGGTCGTGTCCGTCAAGGGCGGGGCCGTCATGTCCGAGGTGGTGATCGACATCGGCGGCGGGCACCAGATCGTCTCGCTGATCAGCACGTCGTCCGCCAAGCGACTGAAACTGAAGAAGGGGTCGTCGGCGGTCGCGATCATCAAGGCGACGGAAGTGATCGTGTCGACCGATTCCTCGGACGAGGCGTAGCGGCCATGGCGAGTCCTGCTATTTGGCCAGCGCCTGCCGATACCACTCCATCGTCGCCGCCAAACCCTGCCGGAAGTCGACGATCGGCGCGTACCCCAGCACCTCGCGCGCCCGCGCGATGTCGGCCAGCGAGTGTCTCACGTCGCCGGCGCGTTCGGCGGCGTAGTTCGGCGTGAGCTGCGGCGTGCCGAGCAGCTCGGCCATCAGGTTCACGAGCATGTTCAGCGAGACGCGCTCGCCGCAGCCGACGTTGAAGACCGTGCCGGCGACCGGCTGCGGGTATCGCGCGGCGAGCAGGTTGGCGTGGACGGCGTTGTGGACGAACGTGAAGTCGCGCGATTGCTCGCCGTCGCCGTAGATCGTCGGGTGCCGGCCGCCGATCATCGCCTTGGCGAACGCGGCGATGGCGGCGGCGTAGGCGCTGTCGGGGGTCTGGCGGGGACCGAAGATGTTGAAGTAGCGCAGGCAGGCGGTGTCCAGCCCGTAGCTGCGGCTGTAGGCGCGCATGAGCCCTTCGCCGTAGAGCTTCGTCGCGGCGTAGGGACTCTTCGGCAGCGACTGCATCGTCTCGACCTTGGGCAGGACTTCGCTATCGCCGTAGGCGCTGGAGCTGGCGGCGAACATCACGCGCGACACGCCCGCCGCCCGCGCCGCTTCGAGGACGTTCAGCGTCCCTTTGCCGTTGACCTCGTGGAACAGCGCCGGGTTCTCCACGCTGTGGCTCACCGACACCGCCGCCGCCTGGTGGAAGACGTAACGCGCCCCGCGGATTGCCCGCGCGACGGCGTCGGCATCGAGCACGGACGCCTCGACGATCTGTGCGCCGTCGATGTGCTTCAGGTTCTCGCGCCGGCCGGTGACGAAGTTATCGAGCACGACGACGTGCGCCCCGAGGCGCAGCAACGCTTCGGCCAGGTGCGACCCGATGAACCCGGCCCCGCCCGTGACGAGCACGCGCGAGCCGGCAAAGTGGGTGGAGTGAAGTTGCTGCCAGTTCGTCTCGGACATGTGATGCAACCGTCCGCGGGCGTCGCGCGGAAGGCTGGGACAGTGTAATCGAGCGGCGATGCAGGTCGAGGGGTGATCCGGGAGGGCGAGGCTCCGCC
>JBAUGM010000690.1:0-2789 GCA_049679725.1 Tepidisphaeraceae bacterium | reverse complement strand
GCGCAAGGACCCGCGCCTCGCCGAGGCGGCGGTGCTCGGGCTCAGCGCCGGACGCGGGCCGCTGCGCAGCGAATCGATCAAGCAGCAGGCGGGGATGCCCGATGCCGTCGAGCGCTTCGAAAAACTTCTCGCCGGCGACGACCTCGCCGACAAGCAGGCCGTCCTCAGCACCCTCGGCAAGGTCGATGGGCACGCCGTCGATGAGATCCTGGTCGCCTGGATGGACAAGCTGATCGCCGGGACGGTCCCCGCCGAGATCCAACTCGAGCTGATCGAGTCGGCCGGGCACAGCAAGTCGTCGGCGGTGAAGGAGCGCGTCGCAAAGTACCAGGACGCCAAGCCGAAGGACGACGTGCTCGCCCCGTTCCGCGAAACGCTCGCCGGCGGCGACGCGAAGGCGGGCCGCGAGGTCTTCACCAAGCGCCAGGACGTCTCCTGTCTCCGTTGCCACAAGGTCAACGGCGAGGGCGGAGCGATGGGTCCCGACATGGCCGGCATCGGTACGCGCAAGGACCGCGTCTACCTCCTCGAATCGCTCATCGCCCCCAACAAGCAGATCTCCCCCGGCTTCGAGTCCGCGCTGGTGAAGGTCAAGAACAACACCGTCCACAACGGGGTCGTGAAGGGCGAGACGGACGATGAGCTCTCGATGGAGATCGAGACCGGCCCGATCAAGCTGAAGAAGTCCGACATCGTCCTCCGCAAGGCCGCCCCGTCCCCGATGCCCGACAACATCGCCCAGCCGCTGTCGAAGCAGGACGTGCGGAACCTGGTGGAGTTTCTGGCGACGCAACGGTAGCACGGGCTTCCAGCCCGTGGCATGTGTGCTCGCACGCTCGACGCGCAGCGGCGACACCTAACAGTTGGTTGGCGAACTGCCGAACCTGAGCATCACCCATCACGCGATGCCGCCGCCGAGCCGGATCGAGGGAATCTCCGGCAGCGATTTGAGCGCCTTTACTTCCAGCCAGTCGAGGACATTAAGCGGTTCGGCCTTGAGGATCTTGCGTTGGCGGCCGCGCACATTGCAGTCCTTCACGCCGTCGAAGACGATCGGCATCGGCGCGTGCAGAATGTCGTCGTCAACGACGGTCGAGGTGTCGAAGCCGGAGAGCCAGACGAGCCGGTCGCGCTGGATCACCGTCGTCCGCACAGCGCCGACATCGACGTTTAGTTCCTCGACTTCGACGATGACGTTGGATTCGTCCACGACCTGAACCACTTTGAGCGTGGAGTCGAGATATCCATACTTGTCCACCCCGAGCGCGACCGGAACGAGCTGCGGCATGTCAATGTAGAGCGGATCATTTTCCAACAGGTCGATTCGGCGCTCGTACTCCGCGATCAACCGCATTGCAGACTGCTGTCGGGCCTTCAAGAGTTGCTGAGAAGACTTCTCCCGATCCTTAAGGCGTTTTCGCAGTTCACCGATCTTCTTCTTCGACGCAGCGACTGCCAGGCGGAGGCGTGCCGCCGCACCTGCATCCGTCTCGTCCCCGGCGTTTCGACCGCCGTCGATTTTCTTCAGTTTCGTCCCCCAGAGCCGGTCGAGGTTCGCTTGCTCCTCTTCGATCCGAAATTCGATCGACTCTACTTCGTCCCGGTCATCGGGCGTCGCGTGCCTGCCCACTGCTGCTTCAAGTGCCGCGAGGCGTCCTCGCTCGTCAGCGATTAGCTTCTCGAAATCAGCAACGCGGCGTTGTCTCAGGTGGGGCAAGTCGTCGAACCACTTCCGCACGTTTGTCGGTGCGCCTTCCTTCAATACGACCTGCACCGAGCGCGGGTCGACGGGGTCAGCTGTGGTGATCGCAGAGATGACCGGGCGGCTCGTCGGCGCGCCGGATCTCAGCCGCTGTAGTTCCGCACCGGACGCCGGCGCGCTGACCGACAAGATAAGAAACGCGGCGATGCTCACGCGCATAATGTCCCCTGGCTGAAGTGACCCCCTTATTCTCAACTCTTAACGTAACGCCAGTCACGAAGCAGGACCGGCATACATGCATGATGCTCGCGGGCTAGCACTTTCCCGCACCCCGGTATGATACCACGGCTCCACGCTCGCGTGCCACGATACGCAGCCAATCAACATTCAAGTGGCAAGAATCGTGTGGATATCGCTCTGTGCCAAGTCTCGCTCAGGACGAGTGGTTGTCCTTCCTCAGGAGTTTACGTACGTTCCGGTCGGCGCTGGAACTGCCCGACGGCCGCACCGATGGCGGCGTTGAAGGCGTCGCGGAGCGTGTTCACGAAGTTGCGCACGCCGCGCATGAAGCGGCGCATGGGACCGGGGTTGAACGTGCGCTGGATCTGCTCTCTCGCCCGATTCCTCGGGTCGCTTAGGCTCGCATGGTTGCGGGCAGCAGAGGGCTAGCACAGCTTATTCAGATCCACGTGCATCCCCGCCAGTTTCAACTGTCGGGCGAGCGGCAGGTGCCAGGCGCCGGCGGGGTCGATGCCGATGTGCGTCACGCATCCTTCCGCGATCGGCGTGACGCCGGGCGGGTGCAGGACGCACACGCGGTTCGCCCCCAGCCGCCCGACGGCGCACCCCAGTTTGAACAGCACCACGCGCTCGGCCGTCGGGTCGGCCGGTTGCGAGGGCAGGATGAGGATCGCCGCGCCGGTCGACGCATCGCACGCGGCGACGTCGTCCGCGGGCTTGGCGGCGATGCCCAACTGCTTCAGGAACTCGGCGGCGGCGCTGTGGGTCGAATCGGTTGCGGGCGCGCCGAGGATCACGACGTGCGCCATCGCGATCGGCGCGGCCGGGTGCGTCACGACCCCCTGCG
>JBAUGM010000689.1:0-12674 GCA_049679725.1 Tepidisphaeraceae bacterium | reverse complement strand
CCGCCGAAGGCGCGCGTGAGGCCCGTGTAGCTGTTGGGGCTCGCGCCGGTGAGGACGACGTCGCTCGCGCCGACCTTCGCCCAGGTGCTTCCCGCGCCGTTTTGGATGATGCCCGAAAGGTTCAGCGTCGTGCCGGCCGCGGCGCCGATCTGGTTCAGCCCGACCTGGTTCTGGTTCGAGCCCGTGCCCGCGAGGACGACGTTTCCGGACCACGTGTTGCTGCCCGTGAAGTTCTCCAGCGCGCCGCCGCTGTTGTTCGCCCCGAGGCCGCCGATCGTGATCGTGCGGTTGAAGTTGAGCCCGTTGCCCGAGAGGCGGACGGAGCCGCCGGTCGTCGTCGTGGTCTGCGTCGTCTGCACGCCGTTCGTGCCGAGCTGGTTGGGGTTGGTGAGCAGCAGGTACCCGTCGGCGACGCTGAGCGTGCCGGCGAACGCGCTGCTGTTGCCGGTGAGCTCCAGCGTGCCGGGGCCGGCCTTCGTGAGGTTGCCGTTGGTCAGGGGCAGCGCGACGCGCATGTCCGTCGCGGCCGAGCCGTTGTCGACGGTGAACGTGCGCGTGGCGCCTTGCAGGTCGAGCAGGGGGCTGGCGACGCCGGCTTTGGGCAGGATCTGCCCGGTGCCGGAAGCGCCGGTGAACGTCGGGTTGCCCGCTAGGAACAGCGTTCCGACGTTGAGCGTCCCGGCGCCGTTGAAGTTCAACACGCCGCCGCCGTTCACGTAGGCCTGCGTGAACGTGACGTTGCCGCCGGAGAGCGAAAGTGTCCCATCCGTGCTGACTTGCCCCGTCAGGCGCGCATCGAGCGTGCCGCCGGTGACGTTCAGCGTCTCGTTGAGGTTGAGCCGACGGATGTTGTAAGCGCCGGTCGAGAGGGTGACGGTGATGTTCTCGTTGGTCCGGTTGAGGTTGACCGTGTCGTCAGCGCCGCTGATGCCGGCGTTGACGGTATCGGGCTGGCCCGGCAGCCGCGGCGTGGGTAGCGTCAGCGAGCCGAAGCGCGCGACCTGTCCCGGTCCCTGCACCGGGGCAACGGGGGTTTGCCCACTGTTCCAGTTCGCCAGGTCGTGCCAGTTGCCTCCGGTCGATTGCGTCCACAGCGCGGGGACCATCTGATCTTTGACGAACTCGATGTTGCCCTGCGCGACGTTGACGTCCGTGTTGCTGGCGCCCAGGTTGTTGCCGTTCAGGCGGCCGCCGCTGCCGTACTGCCAGAACACCCACGGATGAGTGACGCCCGAGTCGTCCCACGGCCCGTAGATCGGACTGAAAGTGTCCTTCGGGTGCTCTGTCTGAACGTCCCCGAAATACTCATTGCCACTGCCCGCCGGCCACCGCGCGCTCCATAGCGTGGGGTAAGCGGTGAGCACCTGGCTCCGCAGGGAGGCCGAGGCGTTCTGCAGGATGCCTGCGTAGCTTCCGCTCGTGTAGATCGCGGGGCGGATCCCCATGACCTGGTGGATGCGGTTCGAAAAGTCGATGCAGAACTGCGCCATCTGGTCGTTGGTCCGCGCGCCGTTCCCGGCCTCAAAGTCGTGAACGGGCAGCAGGTACCCCGGTCGCATGAAGGCGCCGGCCATCTGGATGAAGTGGTCGGCTTCGTCGGTCCCGCTATTGGGGATGCCGCCAGAGTTCAGCGTGCCGGCGATGATGTCGGGCCGCGAGAAGTGGTACGACCCGGCGAGCATCCCGGCCGCGGTGGCGCGGGTGATGTTCCGGACGAAGTAGGGGTCGTCGTAGCGTTGCGAGAGGGTGTTCTGGCCCGGGGGGTTATTGTTGCCGGCGTTGTTCTGGTTGTAGAAGCCGCTCGTCCCGCCGCGGCTGGAGCGGATGAAGACGAAGTCGCGGCCGTCGCCGGACACGCCCCCCACGGACTGGTTCGTCGGCCGTTTGAGGGTGGCCCACTCGGTCGTGGTGATGTCGGTCTGCCAGGCGGAGACGTCGATCCCAAGCACGCGGTCGCCAGACGATGGTGGCTGGACCAACTGGGCCGATGCGATGCCTCCCCCCAGCAGGGCAACGGATGACACGGCGGACAACGGCAACATCAGCAGGCGGGGGGAACGAGACATCCTTCAACTCCTCCGGGGTCCGATTCGCGCATTCTCTCCGGCAGCAAAGGCAGGCGGGGCCAGCAGTAACCGTTCAACGAACGGGCCCTTTAGCCGGGTGCGCGGATTTGGTCTGGAAGCGGTCAATCAACGGAGCTTCCGCGCGCTCGGCTGGCAGTAATATATATCGCGACTGACTCAAATGCGCTGGAAATGCCGGAATTTTGCGCGGAGGCGTTGTTAATATGGGTTACCGCGGGAGCCGCAGATCGGATGATAAAGGGAGGAACCGGCGGCGGAGTCGATGGCGCTGGCGCGCCGCACGCCGGGCGAAGGACTGCTGCACCACAGCGATCGCGGCGTGCAGTACGCCAGCGACGATTACCAGAAGCTGCTGAGCGATCACGGATTGGCGGTGAGCATGAGCAACAAGGGCGACTGCTGGGACAACGCGGTGATGGAGAGCTTCTGGGCCACGCTCAAGACCGAGCTGGTGAACCACGAGGAGTACGCGACGCATGAGCAGGCCCGGCAGTCGATCTTTGAGTACATCGAGGTGTTCTACAATCGCCAGCGGCTGCACAGTTCGTTAGGCTACACGAGCCCCGAAGCGTTCGAGGCGAGCCTCAATTAGTCCCTGCGGCGCGCCCACCATTCGTGGGGAAGCCCAAGATGCTCGCGTCCCCTTCTTCTCGCCGTCTTGCTCAATAGTTCGCGTTCACGCCCTTGATGAGCCAAGTCGTGTAATGGTTGCCGAGCGTGGAGAGACCGGTTTCGCGGCCGTTGGCGGTCAGCGCGCCGGCGTGGACCCACTTCACGTGCCCGTCCATGTAAAGGGTGTTGAGCCCGTCCTTGTGGAAGTTCGGGTATAGACCAGCGAGTTGGCCCGGGGCGAAGGGCGGGTTGTTGCCCGGCGGGATCGCGATGAACTGGTCGGTGTACAGCAACCGCTGCGAGCCGCCTTTCTTGGAGATGCGGTCGTTGATGTAGTCGGCCGGCGACCGCGAGAAAGTGCCCGTGGCGGTGAGGTTGTACTTCTCGGGGAACCACCAGCCCCAATACGAGATAGACCCCAAACTTGCGGCGAAGGCCAACGCGCTTGACGGGCCCCAGCCGTGCTCGTTGCGGAACGGCGCTCGCACGGTGTCGCTCGGGCAGAAGAGGACGTTACTGGTGAGGAGGTACTTCTGCGTGGCCCCGCCTTTACGGTAATCGTCGTTGTAAACCAGCAGCGCTCCGCCCCCAGCCGGGACCGGGAGCGCGGTCGTCGGGTTGCCGAGACCGACGCTCGGGCCGAACGTCGAAGTAAGCACATACACCCCGCCGAGGAGACGGTATCTGGGCGGCACGTACCCGTTGTTGTCATTCGCATACATGACGTTCGCAAGGCCGAGCTGCCTGAGATTCGAGGCGCACTGCACCTTCTTCGCCTGCTCGCGCGCCGTCTGGAGTGCGGGCAACAGCATCGAGATCAGCAACGCGATGATCCCGATGACAACAAGCAGTTCGACCAGCGTGAACGCTGCGCGTTCCCGCTTGCTCACCGCGGGCAACTCGACGAGCGTAGAACCACGACGACGACACGACGATACAGGCGCGGCCATATCGATCTCCTTCGGTTCCGGCGCTGCGTGGCCGGTGAACGCTCTTTTCCCCCTGCGGACTTGAAGTCTCACGCCACTGGCGCCGACGTGCACGAGCGCGCGTTAGCGCTTCGCATCCGGCGTCAGTTCTTTCACCATCGCCTCGTCGACCGGCAGCGACTCGCGCGCGATCAGCGGGCTTGGCACGTAGCGGCCGATGAGCCGCCGGGTCTCTTCGCGCACCATTTCCAGCAGCATCCGCACGGCCTCCGTGCCCATCGCTTCCATGGGCTGCTGGAGGACGGTGAGCGTCGGATGCGAGTATTCGGCGACGTCCAACCCGGTCGAGCCGACGATGCCGACGTCGCCCGGCACGCTCAGGCCGTGCTCGCGGCAGTAGCGGATGGCGCCCAGCGCCAGCAGGTCGCCCACCGCGAACACGCCGCGCGGCGGGCCGTGCTGCTCGACGTGCTGGCGCATCGTTTCGTAGCCGGAGGCTTCGTTGACGTCGTTGCAGATGACGTAGTCGACGTTGCGCGTCGACTTGCCGCCCTCGAGGTAGCCGCGGAGGAAGCCAAGGTATTTCTCGCCCTCCGACCCGCCCGTGATGAGCGGCCGGCCGAGCATCAGGACGCGGTCGAGGTCGAGCTTGGCGAAGCAGCGCCCGACGAGTTCCCCGCCGTGCAGGTTGTCGGCGGTGACGAAGTTGTGGTGGTAGTGGTCGCTCGTGCGGTTGATCGTGACCCAGGGGATGTTTCGCCGGTCGAGCTCGTCAAGCACATCGCGCAGGCCGGGCATGGGGAGACAGATCAGGCCGGCCAGGTCGCTGCCGTGGTGATCGAGCCGGGCGAACAACCGGCGCGCGTCAGTGTCGTCGGGGGACGTGTTGCGCAACAGCGAGACGTGGAAATCCTGCTTGGCCAGGGACTCTTCGGCGGCTCGGGTGATGCGGTAGTTCCAGCCGCGGAACTCCTTGGCGTCGAGCGAATCGAGGGTCCCGATGATCCCGATCGTCGTGGCGCGGGGAGGGCCCTCGCGCGGGGCCTTGGTCTTCACGAATCCCCCCCGGCGTGGATGGCGGACGACCATGTCGTTCGCTTCCAGCTCCCGAAAGGCGCTTTGGACGGTGTTGAGGCTGACCTGGTACTCGGCCGCGAGCGCCCGCGTCGTGGGCAGCCGTTCGCCGATCGCCCATTCCCCGCTGCGGATCTTCGCGCGGAACGTATTGGCGAGCTGTCGGGACAACGCTTCCTGCATGCGAATGCGGCTCCGGTTGACGTGACGCTCTGATTTACCCTGTCTCAATCACAAGTCAAACAAAAAATCAGATTGTTGTATTCCCGGGAATACAGAGGATACAGATTGATACAGAGGATACAGAGGCCACACGGAGGACGATGGTCTCATGGCGGCGGAGCCTCACCCACGCCGCCGATGCTCGCGCATCGAAAGATTGCGACATGTGGAGCCGCGACTTGTGATGCGAACGGTCCCGCCCATATGGTGACGTCGGCCGCGATGAAGGGGGCGCGGGTCACCCGACGAATCCATGAACACCTCAAATGACAACGGCAACGAATCGCCGCTCGCGCACCACGTCGAGCGATCCTCCACGACCGAAGGGCTCCCCATCGCCCCCTCGATGGGCCCGGCGATGGAAGTCGCGGCGGTCTCGTCTCAACTGGCGCTGATGGACGGACGCGCGGTGCTCATCTGCGCGATCTGCGTCGCGCTCGCCGTCGCTGCCGCGTTCGTCGCGCAGTTGCTCGTTCACCTGATCGCGTTCTTCACGAACCTGTTCTTCTACGGCCGACTCTCGTTTCACGAGACGACGCCGTGGAACCATCAACTCGGCCTGTGGGTGATGGTGATCCCGGTGCTTGGCGCGTTCGTCGTGGGGCTGATGGCGCGGTACGGCTCGAAGGCGATCCGCGGGCACGGCATTCCCGAGGCGATGGAGCAGGTGCTGACGAACCAGAGCCGCATCCCAGCGCGGATGACGTTTCTCAAGCCGCTGAGCGCCGCCATCGCGATCGGCACGGGCGGGCCGTTCGGCGCCGAGGGGCCGATCATCGCGACCGGCGGGGCGATCGGCTCGGTCATCGGCCAGCTCATGCCGACGACGGCGATGGAGCGCAAGACGCTGCTCGCCGCGGGAGCGGCGGCGGGAATGTCGGCGACGTTCGGCGCGCCGGCATCAGCGGTGCTCCTGGCGATCGAGCTGCTGCTGTTCGAATTCCGCCCGCGCTCGCTCGTGCCCATCGCGCTGGCGAGCGTGACCGCCGCCGCCGTGCGCGTCGCGTTCGAGGGCGTTCACCCGATGTTTCCCATGCCCGACCTGGCGGCGCCGAGCGGGCTGGCGATCGCCTGCTACATCGCCATCGGCGCGATCATCGGTCTGGCCAGCGTCGTCGTCACGAAGATGGTCTACGGCATCGAGGACCTGTTCGAGCATCTTCCCGTCCACTGGATGTGGTGGCCGATGATCGGCGCGGCCGTCGTCGGCGTGATCGGCTACTTCCACCCGCGCACGCTCGGCGTGGGGTACGAGAACATCACGCAGATCATCTCCAACACCGCCGGCCCGCTCTCGTTCGTCGCGGTGCTGTGCCTGATGAAGTTCATCTCGTGGGCGGTCTACCTCTCCAGCGGCACGTCGGGCGGGACGCTGGCGCCGCTGTTCACGGTGGGCAGCGGGATGGGATTGCTCATCGGCGCGGGGCTGGCGGCGCTGTTGCCCGCGGCGGGGGTCGACCCGCGCATCGCGGCGCTGGTGGGGATGGCCGCGATCTTCGCCGGCGCGTCGCGCGCCATGCTGGCGTCGGCGGTCTTCGCGTTCGAGACGACGCTCCAGCCGCTCGGCCTGCTCCCGTTGCTGGGCGGGTGCGCGGCGGCGTACTTCGTCTCCGCCCTGGTCATGCGCAACACGATCATGACCGAAAAGATCGCCCGCCGGGGCGTGCGCGTGCCGGTCGACTACGCCCCCGACTTCCTCGCCACCGTGCTCGTGCGTGACGCGATGTCGACAACGCTCGTTTCGCTGAAGGCGCAAGACGCGCTCGACGCCGTGCGCCATTGGATCGACGGTTGCGGCCCCGGCACCTCCCACCAGGGGTTCCCGGTCCTGGACGAAGCGGGCCATCTCGTCGGCGTGCTCACGCGTCGCGACCTGCTCGACCCCGGTCACGCGCCGACCAAGCGGGTTCGCGAACTCGTCCACCGCCGTCCCAGCGTGGTCTATGCCGACGCCACGCTGCGCGACGCCGCCGACCACATGGTCAACCACGACATCGGCCGCCTGCCCGTGCTCGACCGCGCGACGCGCCGCGTGATCGCGATGATCACGCGCAGCGACCTGCTCGCCGCCCACCGCCAGCGCCTGCGCGAATCGCGCGAGGCAGACAGCGGCCTGCTCCAGCCCCGGCGGACGGCGCAAGCATGACGCAGCGCTTCCTCGTGGAACGGCAGGCGGTCGCGCACGACGGGAACCAATCAACGCATCACGCGTCTCACGACTCCGGGGAGCATCTCATCGAGGGACTCGTTCATGACGCAATCGATCTCGTGCCTGCTCGTCTATATCGCCAGCTTCGGACTGATGGGCGGCTGCGGTGATCAGCACCGCGCCGCGCCGGCCGAGCGGATGCCGAACACGATGACGGCAGCGGCAAGGCAACCCGCGCGCCCCGTCGACCACGCGGTGCTCGACTTCGTGCTCGGCGACCTGCTGACGTTGAACGACTCGCCGCTGAAGGTGCGGAACGGTCCGCCGGCCGAGATCCGCTTCGCGCCTGAGCCGGCGAGGTATCCCGTGACGCCCAAGCGGGTCCTCATGCGACGTGACGAGAAACTGTGGGCGGCCCTGTCGCAAACGGACGTCGACGGCGCCGCCGAGGCGACGGCGGCGCTGATCCTGCGCCACGAGCGAAAGGAGACGTTCGGCCCATTCCAGCCCGCCACCCCGCGCGTGAAGCTCGAAACCCAGCCCCCGCCGACGACGATCGGCTCGATCTACGAGCGACCGGTGCGGGCCTGGCCGCCGGGGTATTCGGACGACGGGCGGTACGCCGTCGTGTTCCTGAGCATCCCCTGGAGCATGCACCACGCCGACGGCACGTACCTGTTGAGGCGCGAGGCCGACGGCTGGCGGGTCGCGCTGCGGCAGTTCGTGTACTACTTCTAACGGCCGCCCCACCCGCCGATCGTGCGCGAATGTCGTGACGATCGCGCAAAAGGAGTTACAGCAATCCCGCGCGAATGCGGAATTTTTGCATTGTTTTTCGGGGCGATTCGCGCGATGGGGGAATCGTCGTGCGCGATTGTCATGAGAATCGCGCACAACTCACCAGAGATGGGGCGCTCGGTGCGCCCTCTGGTCGACCCCTCCGGGGGAGGGGAAGGAAGACGGGAGCAAGCGGGATGCACGAGGTGCCATCGCGAGTGTCGGAGTGAACCCAAACCGCACTGGGAAGAACCTGCGATGACGACGTGAGAGGGAATCCCCGGGCTCCGCTGCGCTACGCCCCGGGGCGTGGCGCAGGGGGTTGTGCGACCGGAGCAGCCTCGGGGATCCGGGCGCGGTCCGTTGACGTTCATTTACCTCCGTTGACGTCCGTCTACCTCCGTTGACCTCTGTTTACCTGGGTTCACCAAATGTGCCGGAATGTTCCATCCCACGCGAAAAGACAAAACGAACCCATTTCGCGCCCGACACGGCGTTCCCGCTTCAGTGGCAAGGGTTTGCGCCACGTCCCACGCGCGTCGATGCCCCGGAATGCCCATTGGCTCGCGAAACGTGCGGAACGAACCCACGCAGCGCGCCCAGACTCCGGCAAGCACTGGCTGGGGTGCGTTCTTGTCGGTCGAGGGGGTGTTCGTTATCATCCCCCTCCCCACGTCGGGCCGGGAGAGGTTTTCCGGCATCGAACGGGGACCGCGTCGCATGCCTCAGAACCATGCGCTCGCGGGAAACGCGCGTAAGACGTTCGCCCGCGTTTGGGCACGCCGCGCATGTCCTGAGTGTCGCCCGCCCTGAGCTTGTCGAAGGGCCGGCACAGAAAGTCGAATCCTCCCATGGCCCGTTACACCGGCCCGAAGGTGAAGTTGTCTCGCCGCGTCGGCGTCCCCATTGCCGACATCCCCAAGCACACCGCCAAGGAGCTCACGCTCCCCGGCATGCACGGCTACCGCGGCCGGCGCAACACCGAGTACGGCGTGCGCCTCATCGAGAAGCAGAAGCTGCGCTTCCACTACGGCATGCTCGAAAAGCAGTTCCGCCGCTTCATGACCATGGCCAAGAAGTCCAAGGGCAACACCGCCAACTCGATGATCACGCTCCTCGAGACGCGCCTGGACAACGTCCTGCGCCGCCTGGGCGTTGGCCGCACCATCTGGGCGACGCGCCAGATCGTCGGCCACGGTCACGTGATCGTGAACGGCGTGAAGACGGACATCTCCAGCTTCCTCGTGAAGCCGGGCGACACGATCACCTTCCGCGAAGGCATCCACAAAGTCCTGCGCGACAACATGGAGCAGAACGCGGGGCACAACGTGCCGAACTGGCTGGAGTGGAACCCCGCGCAGCTGACAGCGAAGATCAACGCCCTGCCGACGCCGGAAGACGTGCCGTTCGAGGTGAACATGAACCTGATCATCGAGTTCTACCGGTGATCTGGATCTGAGATTTGAGATTTCAGATTGGAGAAAACAGGAACCCCGCGGGCTCGCCGTCCGCGGGGTTCTTCTTGTTGTCATCATCGCTGAGAGGTCGTCGCGATCAGAATCGATCCAGCTCGAGCCAAAGCTGGAAGTGGGCGAAGCGCCGGCCACGACGCGCCGGTGCGCCGGTCCCCTGGATCTCCCACGAGTTAATGTAGTCGATGTGACGCCGCACGAGGTCTGTGGGAACCGTCTTAGCCGACCAGTCGCCATAGAGCGCGTTCAGCCCGCCGCGGTGCACGACGGCGCGGTTGGTCGGCGCGTCATTCATGTCCATGACAAGCGCCGAGGCGCTCTTGTTCGCGAACGCGCTGGCCTTCGGAAAGATCGGCGCGCGACCGTTCGCCGTCGCGTTGACAATGTCCACTCGCGTCGTGGGCGTCGTCCGTTTCATGTCGGTTCGCCAGATCGGGTAATGGATGGCGGCCGGATCAGAGGCGTATTCCGGGCGCAGGCTGTACGTCAGGCGGGTGTGATGGGGGAAGCCGGGACCAGACAGCCACGGATTACTCTTGTTTGGGTCCGCTTCGATGTGGCCGTACTGCCGCGTCGTATCGCCGTCGTTGATGGTGCTCGGACAGAAGAATGTCTTGCCTTCGGGAGACTGGGTTAGGCCCGTTGGATCTAGGAGCGGGCCCGCCCAAGTGTTGCGGATGGTTCCCGCTGGCGCCATCAGGCCGAGCCCCATGTAGTTGTTGATGATGCCCGGGACGAAGGCGTAGTAGTTCAGCCAGACCCAGTCGTTCTGGCTCGTGTAGATCGGGATCTTCCCATTCGACTGATTCTGATACATCTGCAGGTAAACGCCGATCTGGTGCAGATTCGACAGGCACTGCGTCTTCACCGCCGCCTCGCGCGCCCGGCTGAGGGTGGGGAGGAGGATGGCGAGCAGCACCGCGATGATGCCGATGACGACCAGGAGTTCGACGAGGGTGAAGCCAGAAACGCGCGAGAAAGCCCTGTAGCTCGCGGAAGTACAGCGACCTGCCATACGGCCCGTCCTTGCGATTGGAAGTGAGAACGTGCGTTGTATACCGCCGGGGGCGGATTATGCCGACGCAAGGTCGCGATTGCATACAGAAAAATTCTTAAAGGCCTAATATCACGCCGGATATAAGCCTTTCTCCCCGCAAGAGGCCGAAACCCAGCTTACCGAATGGATTCCAGCCACCTCATCTCCCTGGGGCTTTAAAGTTGAAAACGGGGCGGGTCGATGTTCAGATGGGAAAGATGGAGAATCCGGCGAAGGCGAAACGATTACCGCCTTCCCACCGGCCTTGACGGGTAGGGCGACTGGGTTGTCCGTACCGTCGAACCAAAGGAAGGCGCGCGTCATCATGAAGACTGTGTTCACCACCGGGGAAGCGGCCGAGATCTGCAAGGTCAGCCAGCAGACCATCATCCGCTGCTTCGACAGCGGCCGGTTGAAGGGGTTTCGCGTCCCGGGCAGCCGGTTCCGGCGGATCCCGCGCGAGGCGCTGATCGCCTTCATGAAGGACAATAACATCCCGCCGGACGCGCTGGACAACGGCAAGCTGAAGATCCTCGTCGTGGACGACGACCCGGAGATCGTGGAGTTGTTTGTGGACGTGCTCGAGCGGGACGGCCGATTTGAGGTCAAGACCGCCAGCACGGGCTACAACGCGGGCATGCTCACGCAGGAGTTTCTCCCTGACCTGATCATCCTGGACTACATGCTGCCCGACGTGAACGGCAACGTGGTCTGCCAGACGATCCGGGCCAATCCCGCGTTCGAGCACGTGAAGATCATCATCGTCTCGGGCGTGGTGAACCAGGACGAGATCAACGACCTGCTCAAGGCCGGCGCCGACGACTTCGTGAAGAAGCCGTTCAACATCGAGAAGCTCATCGAGCGGATCGGCGAGTTGCTGGCGGTCTAACGGGAGAGATTTGAACCGCAGATGAACGCAGATGAACGCGGATAAGAGCAAACTGTTTTGCTTTTCTCTGTATTGATCTGCGTTCATCCGCGTTCATCTGCGGTTAATAAGTCTTTCGATGTCTCCACCCGCCGACCAACTCCGTGAGAAGCGCGTCGAGCTGATCCTCCAGCAGCTCGAGGAGCTGCCGACGTTGCCGGCGATCGCGCTGCGCGTGCTCGAAGCGACCGGCGACGATCGGTCCAACGCCGGCGATGTCGTGAAGCTCATCGAGAGCGATCCGGCCATGACGGCGCGCATCCTCCAGCTCGTCCATCGCGCGGACGTGGGCGTAGCCGGCGATGTGAAGACCGTCGAGCGCGCGGTCATCCTGCTCGGGTTCGAGGCCGTGCGCAGCGCGGTGCTCGCGATCTCGGTCTTCCAGGTCTTCAGCGGGCAATCGGCGCTGCCGGGAAGGCAATTCAGCCGCGATGAGTTTTGGAAACATTCGATCGGCGTGGCGTGCTGCGCCGAGCTGCTGGCGACGGCGATGAAGGCCAGCGGCGCCAAGCCTCCGATCGACCCTTCCGAAGCATTCGTGTGCGGGCTGCTCCACGACGTCGGCAAGGTCGCGCTCGACGCGGCATTGCCGAAGAGTTTCGGGCGCGTCGTCGAAGCCGTCGACCTGCTCCGCGGCAACATCGCCGACGTCGAGCGCACCGTCATCGGCCTCGATCACATGGTCGTCGGCAAGCGGCTGGCGGAGCGCTGGCAGCTTCCGGCGAACATGCGCGACTGCATCTGGCTGCACGGGCAACTTCCGCAGGCGCTGCCCGCGTCGGTGAAGAACCCGCGGCTGGTGAACCTGATCACGCTGGCCGACATCCTCGTCCGCGAGCGTCACCTGGGCTACAGCGGCAACTACAGTTTCACCTTCGCGCAGCAGAACCTGATCGAGGCGATCGGCATCACGCCCGAGCAGATCGAAGGCGCCGTGCAGCAGCTCGTGGCGCACATCGAGCCGCGCGCCAAGGCGCTGGGCCTCGGTCAATCGAGCAGCCACGAGCTGTACCAGCACGCGCTGACGCAGGCGAACAAGGAGCTCGGCCGGGTGAGCGGGCAGCTCGCGGCGAAGAACCGGCGGCTGGCGATTCGCGCGAAGTTCTTCGACGCGCTGAGTGGTTTTCAGGGCGAGCTTCGCGCCGATGCGCCGCCGCAGGATGTGCTCAAGGCGATCGGCGCGACGGCCGTCGGCGTACTCGACGTCACCAGCTGCGCGACCTTCTCGATCCTGCCGGGCCAGGCCTTCGCCGAGGCGCTGCTGTTCGACTCGACCGGCGACGTCTTCGAGAGCACGCTCATCGACTGCCCCACGCGCCCGAACCGCCCGCCCGCGGGCGACGGCCCGGTCCTGGCGGCGGGCGAGCCGCTCGAATGGCTCCTCGGCG
>JBAUGM010000688.1:0-3402 GCA_049679725.1 Tepidisphaeraceae bacterium | reverse complement strand
GCCCCGCGCGGTGCCGCTTGCGCCGTCGCAGCGAAGAACGGCGCGGGGCGGCGCTGGCGCTCTGCCGCCGCCGTGAATGCGCCATCACCTTTCGCGCGTCTTCGTCGTTTCATCCTTGCAACTCGTTTCCTCCCGCGCGACAACACGCTTACGGTGAGGTCCCGTCATGTCCCAGCCCGTCACCATCGAGAACGATTCCATCCGCATGGAGGTCTGGCCGACCTACGGCGGGAAGGTGTCGTCGATCGTCGACAAGGCCGACAAGTTTGAGCTGCTGTTCAACTACCCCGTCGAGTTGCCGACGATCAGCCACTATGACGTCGCCTACCCCAGTGGCTGGTACGCGGGGTGGGACGAGTGCTTCCCCGCCATCGCGCCGGGGAAGTACCCGGGCCATCCGTACGACGGCATCGGCGTCCCCGATCATGGCGAACTCTGGGGCATTCCCACCGTCGCGGTGCCGACGAAGGACGGCATCACCACCGTCTGGCACGGGCTGCGGTTCGGGTATCGGCTCACACGAAAGCTTTACCTCGACGGGGCGGGGTTGACGGCCGAGTACAAGCTCGTGAACCTCGCGCCGTTCGACTTGCGGTTCGTGTGGGCGGCGCACCCGCTGCTTGCACAGAGCGGCGAGGTGGAGATCGACCTGGGCGTCGGCACGTCGTGCAGGCTCAGCCACGATGCGGATGGGAATGAGCGCGGCGAAACGTTTACCTGGCCGCGCGTCGGCGACGATGACTTGAGCCGTCTCGACGCGCTGCCGGCCAAGCGCGGGTGGAAGGGTTACTGCGTCGACCCGATCAGCAAGCCCGCGGTCATACGTTACCTCGCGCGCGGGCGGCAATTGGCGATCGCGTTCGCATCCGATGGCGCCGTCCCTGCGTACTGGGGGGTGTGGATCAACACGGGCGGCTGGGCGGGTCATCGGCATTTTGCGGTGGAGCCGACGACGGGCCGCTACGACGCCCTGGACCGCAGCGTCCGCGACGGTTCCGCCGGCCGCGTGCCGCCGCTGGGAAGCGCCGCGTGGACGATGAGTTGGACCCTCTCGGCCCTGCGAAACGCTGTAACCGGATGAGGGGCGGCGGCGTCTCTATCCGCGGTGGATGACGGGCCGTAAACGCGAGGATCATGGCTAACCGGTTATCCGCGAAACGCAAATTTATAGCCGGTATAGCCGCAACTAACTAAGGCATCGCGCGTTTGTCTAAATGAGCAGCCAGTGTAAACCAGGAGGAAAAAAGTTTTCGCGAGGCTGCTTGAATCGAGAGCGAGAGGCCTAGAATAGACTGACGAAATTGGATCAAAATCGTCGAAGGGTTGCGGGGGAAACAAGCAACGATCCCAACCCTTCGGCGAACAAGCTACCTACCCTCCCCCTGAGCCCTGGCCGTCTTCCCCGCGGTCAGGGCTTTTTTACGCGCGTGTGTTCAAGGGGTTGGCTGGGTTTTCCGACCGGGAGGGCGAGGCTCCGCCCGAGCCGTCTTCGTTCTGGCGGGGAGAAGACGGCTCGGCAGGAGCCTTGCCCTCCCGTCGCGACGTGATCTACGCGCGCGGTGCAGCATCCGATGTCGCCGAAACAACCTTCCACATCCGCCACTGGTACGCCGCCATGTATCCGCCGATGGCGACGGCGATCACCGTCATGAGCGGCATGACGCCGGCGGCGAAGAGCTTGAAGACGACGAGGAGGTTGTAGGCCGTTGCGAGCAACGTGACGAACAGCGCGAACGCGACGAGCGCGCGCTTGCCCGGCGCGCCCATGTGCACGACGAGCAACGACGCCGCCTCGAGCACGAGCGCCAGGCCGAAGAGGAACATACCGGACTCGGTGTACGCGGTGCCGCCTTGTAAATCGAAGTAGTCGACTTCCGTTCCCTCCTTGTCGCCCGCCGTCCAGTTCACGTTGGTGTGGAACTGTCCGCCGGTGAGCCTGGCGGCGGCGTAGCGCGCGAAGTTGGCGCCGATGAACATGAACACGACGCCGAGGATGACGGAGATCCAGACCTCCGCGCCGATGCTGTAGCCGAGGTCGACCGGCTCGCGCTCGCGCGGCGGCGGATCGTAGGGCGCATCGTTCACGCGCGGCGGCGATGGGGTGGCCGGGTCCATGATCGGCGTCGGCGCGTCGTCTTTGTTCGTTTGCGATAGCCGCGGCAGCTTCGACATGTCCATGTGCGCGAACCTCCGCCGCTGGCCGCGACGCTTGAGTTACTCCCGGACCGCCCACAGAATGATAATCGCCCGGCCCCCGGGTGCAGAATGTACAGCGATCTAGCAGGAGTGACCCTTTTGGCCGACGTGAACGAACAAATCGACGCCGTCCATCGCGCGGCGCTGGCGGAACTGGAAGCGGTGAAAAACGCCGATGAGCTCGAGCGTTTCCGCATCAAGTATCTCGGCACGAAGGGGATTCTCAAAGACCTCATGTCCCTGATCGGCAAGGCCCCGGCGGATCAGAAGCGCGAGGTGGGGCAGAGGCTCAACGCGCTGAAGGTCGAGATCACGACGAAGTTCGAGGAGAAAAAGTCGAGCCTCGGCGCGGGGGCCGCGAGCGGTCCGACCGAAGACGTTACCGAGCCCGGAACTCGGCCGCAGATCGGCAATCGGCACATTCTGATGACGGTCGTGGACGAACTGACCGAACTGTTCGGGCGAATGGGGTTTTCCGTCGCGTCGGGCCCGGAAGTCGAGGACGAGTTCCACAATTTCGTCGCCCTGAACATCCCGGAAAGCCACCCGGCGCGGGATCCGCTCGACAACTATTACCTCGAAGAACGTGGGTCGGGGGTTGTGGGTGGTGGGTTGGACGATCGCCGACCTCCGACCTCCGACCTCCGACCCACGCAGCGCCTGCTCCGCACGCAGACCAGCACGGTGCAGATCCGCGTGATGGAGCAGCAGAAGCCGCCGATCCGCGTGGTCATCCCCGGCCGGGTCTATCGGCCGGATACGCACGATGAGACCCACCTGTCGATGTTTCACCAGCTCGAGGCCCTCGTCGTGGACGAGAACGTCACGATGGTCGACCTGAAGAGCACGGTGATCCAGTTCGTGCACGCCTACTTCGGCCCGGAGACGAAAGTCCGCTTTCGCCCCAGCTTCTTCCCCTTCACCGAGCCGTCGGCTGAGGTGGATGTGTGGTTCGAGGACAAACAGCGCTGGATCGAGCTGGGCGGATGCGGAATGGTCCACCCGAAAGTGCTCAAAGCCGTGAACATCGACCCGGAACGGTATTCAGGCTGGGCCTTTGGCTTCGGGATCGAGCGCATCGCCATGCGGAAGTACGGGATCAACGACATCCGGCTGTTCGTGGAGAACGACGTGCGGTTCTTGCGGCAATTCTAGATATTTCAAGCAGTTGCGAAACGAGCGATCAGCGATCAGCGGTCAGCTATC
>JBAUGM010000687.1:0-5765 GCA_049679725.1 Tepidisphaeraceae bacterium | reverse complement strand
CCTTGTGTTCGCCCGCATTTCGGATGCGCAGCAAAGGGCGAACACAAGGTTCGCCCCTACATAAGAGAGCGAACATGCGATTGCCCTGCTTTCAGTTCTCCGTGCATCTGCCGAAAATGCAACCGCGAAGGGCGCGAACGGCGCGAAGGGGGCCGCGAAGTTTGAGCCGCAATGATCCTTCGCGTCCGGCTTCGCGCCATCGCGGCCTTCGTGGTCGCCTTCGAGCGAGAACTGAAAGGCCCTGCCGCCGCGCTTGCAATGGGCCAAGCCCCTCATTATATGGATATCAAGGTCCACAAGGTCATTAACAGGGCGATTCGCCCGGAGGATATCCGTGCTTCCAGCATCCACGATCGACATCATCAAGGCCACCGTCCCCGCATTGGCCGCGCACGGCGAAACGCTGACGCGGCACTTCTACCGCAGGATGTTCACCGGCAACCCGGAGGTCAAAGCGTTCTTCAACCCGGCCCACCAGCACACGGGCAGCCAGCAGCGGGCGCTGGCGGCGGCGATCTGTGCATACGCCGCGCACATCGAGCGGCCCGAGGCGCTGGCGGAGGCGATTGAACTGATTGCGCAGAAGCACGCGTCGCTCGGCGTGATGCCTGAGCACTATCCGATCGTCGGCCAGCACTTGCTCGCGTCAATCCGGGAAGTGCTCGATGATGCCGCGACGGACGACGTGGTAAACGCCTGGGCTGCGGCGTACGGCGTGCTCGCCGACGTGCTTATCCGGCGCGAGGCCGAGATCTACCGCGACCACGAAGCATCGCACGGGTGGCGCGGGTTCGAGCCCTTCGTCGTCGCGGAGAAGCGGCCCGAGAGTCGGACGATCACGTCATTCCATCTCGCACCCAAGTCCGGCACGGCGCTGCGCGCGTTCACGCCCGGGCAGTACATCACCGTGCGCGTCCCCGGCCCGGAGGAGGCGACGACGATGCGGAACTACAGCTTATCAGGTCGGCCGGGCACGGAATGCTACCGGATCAGCGTGAAGCGCGAGTCCGGTTTGGCGGCGGACGCGCCGGTGGGGCACGTTTCCAACTATCTCCACGACCGGGTCGTCGTCGGCGATACGATCGAGGTGGGCCCGCCCTGCGGCGAGTTCACGCTCGACGCGCGGGAAGGCGCGCGCCGCCCGCTCGTGTTCATCTCCGGCGGCGTTGGCATCACGCCCGTGCTCTCCATGCTGCACGCCGCCGTGGCGCTCGGCCGTCGCGATCGCGACATCTGGTTCATCCACGGCGCCATCAACGGGGACAGCCACGCATTTCGAACGGAAGTGCTGGAACTTGCGGCAGCGCATCCGCGCGTCCACGCGCACTTTCGATACAGCGAGCCGACGTCTGGGGATCGCGAGCATGAACTCTTCCACAGCGAGGGGTTCATCAACGCAAACACGGTCCGTTCACTGATCGGCGGACCTGACGCCGACTTCTACCTGTGCGGGCCCAAGCCATTCATGGCCGGGTTGTTGCACGAGTTGCCCGCCTGGGGTGTCGATCCGATGCGATTGCGTCACGAGTTCTTCGGACCCGCTCAGCAACTGCAACCGGGAGCGGCGATCGACATCGGGTGATGGATGACCACGCGGCGGTCATGACCGCGAACGTCCTGATCGCTCAGGGCTTCACCGGTACCCGCTCGATCAAGTTGAAGTTCCGTCCGCCATCAGCGCCGCCGAGGACGAGGATCTCATTGCCGCGCGGGATGAGCCGGTGGACGATGCGCGGCGTCGTTGTCGCCAGCTTCTCCCAGCGCTTGCCTCCGGCGAGACGCAAGAACGAGCCATCGGCGACGCTGGCGTAGACGATGCCATCGTGGGTGCAGGCGGCGGGGGCGAAGCCGTTCTGGTCTTCGCCGGGCAGGGAGGGGCCGGGGGTCCATTTGTCGGACTTGGGGTCATAGACGATCGTTTCGAGGGACGGGTCCGAGTTCTCGTCGAAGCCGCCGATGACGACGATCTTGTCATCGTGCACCGTCGCGATCACGGCTCGGCGGGCGAAGGGCTGGGGCACGGGCTTCCACAGCGCATCGGGCGCGCGCAGGTTCAGCGACAGCGCGGTTTCGGGCCAGTTCGTCTTGCCGCGGCCGGCCAGCGTCCATCCGCCGAGGACGAAGAGTTGGTCGTTGACGACGACGACGTCGTGCGACGAGCGCGGCTGGGGGAGCGGGGGGAGCGGCTGCCACGTCATCGTCTTCGGATCGAAGCGCGCGCACTCTGCGACCGAGTGATTGTCCGCCTTCTCGCCGGGCTGGTTGCGCGGGGACATTCCGCCGATGCGGTAGATGAACCCGCCGTGCGCGACGAGGTTCATGCCCTGCATCGCGGGGCCGGAGGGAAGTTCTTCCCAGGTTTTGCCGTCGGTGAGGTTGACGCGATGGAATCGGCCGGAGACGGCGGTGATGGAGTAGTTGTGCGTCGGTGCAATGTGTCCGCCGTACACGTAGAGCCAGCCATCGCTCGATGCGGCGCCGAAGCTGGAGGTGGCTTCGGGGAGGTCGATGAACCGCGCGGCCGACGGCGCCGTGGATGGCGCGGTCGTCGGGGTGGCCGACGCGTACGACGCGGCGAAGTCAATGACGAGCGTCGCATAGTGGCGGATCTCATCGTACTTCTTGCCGTCGCGTTCACCGGGTTCGGGGATCCAGTGGCGCGCCCACGCGCCGTATCGGCCGGGCTTGGCGAAGGCGGGTGTGACGCCGGCGGCGTCGGTTTTGGTCACCTGTTCCGTGCCGCCGGGATGGATGACGGTGACCTCGGCGTCGGGTTTGGGCTTGCCGTCGACGAGGACCTGGAAGCGAAGCTGCTCGCCGTCGCGCTGCGGGGCGATCTCGACGATCGCGTCGCCGTGCGGCGCGGCGTGAGCGTTGAACGGATCGCCGATGACCGTGCGCGGGTGATAGATGAGGACGTGGGGCTTGGACTTGCCCCGCTGCATGACGCCGAGGTCGAGCACGCCGGTGACGACGCGCAGGCCGGAACCGGGCAGTGGCGTGACGAACGCGCTGCCGGACTTGGTCAGCTCCAGCGGCGCGCCGTGACGGCCGGCGCCGCTCAGCGTGAGCTTGGCGTTGCGGAGCAGTTCGACGTCGACGTCTTCATCGGGCTTGAGGTCCTCGCTGAAGTAGACCTTCGCGGTCGAGCCGTTGGGATCGGGGACGACGAAGACAAAGTGAGCCGACGCGTGATGCGCGGCGGCGAGGAGCAACAGGACGGCGGTGTAGATGCGGATCATCGTGATTCCTTTCAAGGTTCGTGATTTCAGCAATTCGGTGGTCGGCCGGTCGGGAGGGCGAGGCTCCTGCCGAGCCGTCTTTCGTCCGACGCAGAAGACGGCTCGGGCGGAGCCTCGCCCTCCCGGCGGAAGCCGTCATCGGCGCTACGGAACGAAGTCGTACGTCGGCCCCGTCGCCCAGTTGGCCCAGAGGCGCATGTCTTCCAGTTCCTTCGGCGGCAGCGATTCCGCGTGGCCGTCGAAGAAGCCAACGGCGGTGCGTTTCGAGAAGCGACTCTTCGGGATGCCGCTGATCACCCCGGTGAGCACCTGGATCTCGTCGTTGACCACGGTCCAGCGCTGCCCGTTGGCGCGCGGTGGCATGGCGAAGTGCATGCCGGCTTCCGGATCGCCGAACGGCGCGTTGCGCGACTGGCACTCGGCGAACACGATCAACTGCGATGAGCGGCGCACGTGGTTGGCCTTGAACACCACGTGCTTGCCCACGTTCGGGCCGTCGCCCGTCGTGCCGGCGAACCCCTGAAACAGCGGCCCCGCATGCCCGCCCACGTAGATCGAGTTGATCCCGAAGCTCGGGTTGATGCTGAGGAGGTACGCCTTGAGCAGCGCCTCCATCGGCGCGTCCGTCGCCTGTGGGCGCGGCGGGGTCTGCTCGTGGAGGTGCAGGATGCCCCAGACATTCCCCACGTACGGCGCGAGCCGCCATGGGTAGCGATCTGCGACCGGGAGGCCGAACGTCTGGCCGGAGAACGGGTCGGTTGCGGTGATCGGCACGCCGTTGACCGTCGCCGGCGTGTAGCCGAACAGGACCGAGCCCTTATTGGCGATGTGGTACTGCGTATAGCCGGCGAGGAGCTCACGCAGGCCCGCAAGCATCTGCGTGTGCTTGGCGGCGCGCCGCGCGTTGCGCATCGCCGGCAGGAGCAGCGCGATGAGCAGCGCGATGATGCCGATGACCACGAGGAGTTCGATCAGCGTGAAGCCGCGACGGGTGTTTCGCATGGCGGTGATTCCTTGTTGGAATCCGACGAGCGGGAAAGGCGGGCAGGGGCGCGAACCCCTGCCCGCGGAAAGGGGGACACTGCTACTTTCTTGACGCAAATAAGGGGGACACTGCTACTTCTTCGCGTTGCCGGCGCGCGTGACGACGGCGACGCGAGAGCAGTGCGACGGCGCCGCAGGCGAGGGGCGCGATGGCGGTCGGCTCCGGGATGGCGCTGACGTACCCGACCTCGACGGGAGTCGTGATCGTGTCGATCGCGACGTAGTCGAGGCTCATCGATGAGCCGGACGCGGGGATGAACAGGTCGAGCGACGCGGCGCTGTGCGGGACGTGGAAGACATACGCGCGTTCGACGTCGCCGCCGCCGAACGGGCCGCCGAGGGTGGTGCGGGAGAGCTCGGTCATGCTGAACGGGGCGATCGAGACGTTGGACGTCCCGTCGTGGTAGGTGAGCGTGATGGCGCCGTAGTTCGGCTCGGTGCCGAAGGTTTTGACCTGTGCGAGCACGGTGGTGACGAAACCGGCGCCGGCGGCGTAATCGGGAATGATCGACCGGATCTGCGTGGCGACGCCGGGCGAATAGATGTTGCCGCCGCCCGTGAGGAAGCTGCCGCCCGAGGTGTCGTAGGTGTTGGCGGCGCCGTTGGGGTTGACGTCGGCGACGGATGGGTTGTTGGGCGAGTTGGGGGCGGCGCCGGTGCCGCCGTCGGCGTCGACGAAGGTTTCCCACGCCTGGTACGTCGTCTGCGTCGCGGTGGCGGCGGCATCGTCGGCCGGGCGCGTCCAGCCGAGTGGGGTCTGGAAGTTGACCGGCGCGGCGACGGCGCGATGGGCGGTGATCGCGAGCGCGCCTGCAAGGGCGAGAGCGGAAGCGAGAGTCGGTTGATTGAACTGCATGGTGGTTTCCCTGTTTGCTGCTGTCGAAACTGTGTTGTGCCGGTCCGACGTGCGGCAACCGGCGGTCATCGTGAAACGTTCGAGCGCCCTTTATGGGGCGCTGACTCGTGCGTACCGTCGCCTGCACCTCCGCGCCGGCACGCCGCCGGCGCTGCGTACGAGGAACGAAAAAGGCAGCCGGACGACGTCCGGGAGACCGGGTCGAGGGACATGGCCCCTCGTCGAGAGGACTCCGGCGCATCGCTGCCCGGGCCGTTGCAAGCGGCCTTGGGCACGGCTGGCGAAGCCGCATGAGCGAATCGCCGTCCGGCTGCGAGAACGTCACGGCCAGGCCAGATGGAAGGGGAGAAACGCGCGCTTGCGGCTGAATGCCGCGGATGGGATACTCGCCATCGGCGCGCGATGACCTTCACCGGTCGTCGTGACCACACCGGGCCGTCGGGAGACTTTTCGAGAGGACTCCGACGGCCCTTTTTGTCATCTCAACTTTAGTTGAGATTGAGTCTCAACATAGTCTGAAGCGGGGGATCGTCAAGGCGCGAGGAGAGAAAAATTCTGGAGAGGGTGATCGCGCCTCGCGCGCGGTGACTTCCTCCCGGCGGGGCAAAGCGACAGCGCCGCCC
>JBAUGM010000686.1:0-2902 GCA_049679725.1 Tepidisphaeraceae bacterium | reverse complement strand
CTCCAGCCGCACAATATACTTCTTGTTCATTACGGTCCTCCGTGACCACCGGCACCACGCCGGCTTCACGGAAGATCGGCATTCATACACCCCCAACTCGAAAATCTAGTGGCGACGGAGCACTAGTACTCCCGCGTCGACTTGACCCCCGGCTGCGGAACCGGGTATCTCCCGTCGCTGCCCACGAGCAGCGGCCCGGGGCCGGTCATCGTCAGCTTGTCGACGGTGGGGGCGAACTCGTGCTCGCAGTTGAGCATGTCGTCGTACGTAATCACCTGGCCGGTGTGGGCGGCCATGCGGCCCATGCTCGTGACCAGGCTCGCCTCGCAGCCGCGCTTCACTTCGTTGAACGGCTGGTCTTTGCGGATCGCCTCCATGAGGTAATCCCATTCCAGTTGATACGGGTTGCGCTCGTCGCGGCCGACCTTCCAGACCGGGGTGGCGGTCATGTCCTGGCCCTTCCAGATGCGGCACTTGGCGGGCGTGTGGCCGTTGATGGAGATCTGGCCGCTGCCCTTGGAGCCGTGCACGTAGCTGGCGAACTGATTGGCGCAGCCGTCGATGCAGCGGCCTTCGAAGAAGAGCTTGGCGCCGTCGGCGAAGGTGTACTCGATGGAGTAGGTGTCGAAGTTCTGATCGATCATCTCGCCGCGGTAGTGGCGCCCGCCGCGCCCCTCGGCCTTCACCGGCCAGGCGTCCTTCATCATGCAGCACTCGTCGATGTTGTGAATGTTGAAGTCGCTGAACAGCCCGCCCGACGCCCACATGAAGGCGTGGAACTTCTGGATCTGGTAGAGCGTGTCGGACATGTTCCCCGGGTTGGGCGGCACGAAGCACTCGGCGACCGGGCCGTGCAGCCGATAGGCGCGGAGTAGTAGAACGTCGCCGATCTCGCCGTTCTTGATGCGTTCGTGCAGTGCCTTGCGGCTGTCGCAGTGGCGGCACATCAACCCGACGCCGACCTTGAGGTTCTTCGCCACCGACTCTTCGCCCATCGCGAGCATGCGCTTGGTCGTCGGTCCGTCCACGGTGAGCGGCTTCTCCATGAACGCGTTGAGATTCTTGTCGATCGCATACCGGAAGTGCGGCCAGCGGAACGCGGGCGGCGTGGCCATGATGGCGATGTCGCCCGGCCGGAGTCCGTCCATCGCCTGCTTGTAACCCTCGAACCCGACGAACATCCGGTCCTGCGGGACGTCGATCTTCTCCGAGTGCTCCTTCTTGAGGTTCGCGTACGAGCCCTTGAGCTTCTCCTCGAACACGTCGGCCATCGCGACGAGCTTGACCGGCCCGCTGTTGGTCGAGAGGGCGTTGACTACGGCCCCGGTGCCGCGCCCGCCGCAGCCGATGAGGGCGAGGCGGATGGTGTTGTCCTCGGCGGCGAAGACGTGGGGGATGTTCACGCCCGCCAGCGCGGTGGCCGCGGCGATGGCGGAGGTCGTCTTGAGGAACTCGCGGCGGTTGAGGCCGAGGTTGTTGCTGTCCGACTTGCCGGTGGAGGGGGTGAGATCGCTCATGGTCCGTGTCTCTCTCCGCAAAAAGGGGGCTCAATCGTAACCTGCGCTACGTGGCGAGGGCCGCCGCGCAACGGCTAGGCGGACCCCGCGTCTAGTATGGTACCAGAGGGGAGGGGTGGATGTTGTATCGGGCCGTTCAGCAACCCGGCAAGACCGGTCGGCACCAAACGGCACTCCGAGCCGAATGAATCGAGTGAACGCCACACGGCCGGGGTTGACCACCCGGCCTCCAGCAGGGCGATTTCGGGCCGGTCGTACAGCGCACCGTCGGCAAGGCGCGCGTCGTAGACGAACACGACCTCGTGCCTGTCCCGGCCCTCGTACGTGAACAGGTTCTCGATGACGCCGAGAAACCGAAGGTCAACCACCTCCGCGTCGATCTCTTCGCGCACCTCGCGGACGATCGTGTCGGCCGACCTCTCACCCTCTTCAACGCCACCACCCAGAGGCCGGGCAAAGCGCGCGCCTGAGACGGAATCGACGCCTTCCGTCACGAGGATCCTGTCCCCGTGGCGAAACACACATATCGCGACGACGCGGATCATGGTTCAGTTCCCTTACTCTCCCGCATACACGCGCTTCATCACCAGTCGACGAGCACCGACACGCGCCAATCCTCCCACTGCTTCGCACCATTGGCGAAGATCCACTTCGACTTCTGCGGGATGGTTTCGCCCTGCACGTTCAGCCCGCTGTGCGCCTCGAACGCGGCCAGGCACGAGTCGTTGAAGCAGGTCTTGATGAACTGCGGGTACGGGTCCTCGAACTGCGCGTGCCAGTGGAGGTAGTCCATCCAGACGCCGTCGACATCGTGCTTCGTCAGCAGGTCGCGCAGCGCGTTCATGCGCGATTCGCGGAAGGGTTTGTGCGTCGGGCAGACGCCCATGAACCACGTCGCCTTGCGGGCGGGGTTGCCTTCGTCGTCGATCGGGTGAGCGTCGGGGTGTTTCTTGACGTAGTCGCCATACCCGCCGTTGAGCGTCGCGAACTCCGCGAAGACCTTCGCGCCCTCGCGGCGGGCGCGCTCGATCAGCTTCCCGTCGATCGCGCTGCTGCGGACGAAGAGGGCGTTGACGCCGAACTCGCCCAGGGTTGCGCCCTTGTCCCAGAACGGCTTCGGATCCGCGTACGCGCCGCGGATCTCGATGCGCCCGTCCTGCGCGGGCGCGATCGACGAGAAGACCATCGTGGCGAGGAGGGTGAGCGATGGGTTGAACTTCATGGACGCTTTTATTCTCTTTCCTCGCAATGGGTCAAATCACCCAAAGCGCCAACCGTGCGCGTTTGTCGTGACGATGGCGCAAAAGGAGTTACGACAATCCTGGCGGAATGCAGATTCTTTTGCATCGTTTTTCCGGGCTTTCCGCGCGATGCGGGAATCGTCG
>JBAUGM010000685.1:0-1712 GCA_049679725.1 Tepidisphaeraceae bacterium | reverse complement strand
TCGCAACCCTCGGCGGCGTCGAGTGCTGCGGACGTTGCAACGGAAATGGGTTCGTTTTGCACGATCGGCGCGGATGGCACATTCCGGCACATTTCGGCGCGCGCCCAAGCGTTGTCGTCCGAGCCTTCGTCCGCGCCACGCCGCTGCGCCGAGTTGCCCGCTTCAGACTTCGACGAGCTCAGTCGAGTCGTGGGCCGGACGCCGCTCCCCTCGCGCGCGAGCGCATCACCTTCCCGATCCGCCTCCAACTCCGCCAGGTACGGGCACGCCGGCGTCTGGCCGATCTCGCGCCGATCCTTGCGCAATTGTCGTAGCTCGCGCAGGGCCCGGTGGACCGACTGCTCGATCCGCTGCTGATAGCGGCTCAGTCGTTCAACGATGCCCGAGCCGGTGTGGCAAAAGCTCCTCGCCAGCGCGACGGCGGGCGCGGGTTGGGACGGGCGCTCGTCGAAGTCGTTGGCGACAATCTCGTCGATCTGCTTCTCCGCCGCGCGCGGGTCACCGCCGCGGCTCTCGAAGAGCTGGAACAGCCCCGCCTTGTAGGCCGTGCGCAGGCCGAGATCGAGCTGTCGCTGCGCGGGCGTGAGTCGCGACGGATCACGATCGTCCACCAGCAGCGTCGTCCGCTCCGACCCGCGCAGGCGGCGCAAACGCCACTGGGCCGCGACGACGCGATCGACCAGCTCGCGCTCGAGCACATCCTGCGGCGAGAGCGACACGTAGATCCCGCGCCGCAGCTCGACCAGTTCGTTCTCGTCCTCGCCCGGCAACAGCAGGTCGGCGGCGAACGTGCCGTGCGTCGTCGCGTTCTTCGAGGATCGCGCCTTGCCCTCGTCCGTGCGCGGCCCGGTCGACCGCTTCGCGTTGCGGCGGTTGGCACGCAACTGCTTCGCGGAGACGGGCGGGCGCTCGTCTCCGGACTCGGACGATGACAACGCGGACGACCCGGACGCGACGGACTTCGCCTCGACGACTGACATGAGACACCTCCTGTGAAATGGAACGTAGCCGCATCAGACCTGCCGCGGCGCATGGGGTGAGGACGAACCCGGTTGCCCGCCCGTCAGCATCGGACAGAGCGGTAACCGAACAAACTACTAACAGTCTAGCCATCGACGTAAGCAGTTGCCAAGCCGATCGTTGCGCCACGAGGCGCGGCCGCAGCGCGGCCGTGACCTGGGCCAAGTCCCGGCGGTGTAATGGGTTGGCACGGCTGCTTGGCGCGCGGGTGGAAAGATTCGAGGTGGAACGGAACCGATCCTCGCGCGTCTAATGGGCCAAAGGAGCGCGGCCAACCCCGCCGCGAAACACGCACCATGCACCCCACACCCCGGATTCGTCGAGCCCTCGCCGTCGCGGCCTTATCATTGCTGCTGTTGTCATCGTCGCCGGTCGCACTCGCGCAGCCGCGCGAGCCCGGCCCGCCACCACAACGGGAAGGTTTCATGCAAGAGCACCCATCGATCATCGCCACGGGCCGCGGGGAATCGAAGGCCCCGCCGGACCGGGCGGTCGTGCGCCTGGGCGCCGTGGCGCAGGCCGAGCAGGCGTCGGCGGCGCAGGATCAGGTGAACGCGATCGTCGGTCGGGCGATCGACGCGCTGAAGAAGGTCGCGGGCGTCGCCGAGCGCGACATCCAGACCGCCGACGTGTCGCTCGCGCCCGTCTACTCCGATGGAGGTCCGATCCCGCCGGATCAGCGCGGCCAGCCG
>JBAUGM010000684.1:0-1738 GCA_049679725.1 Tepidisphaeraceae bacterium | reverse complement strand
AGCGGCTCGGCAGGAGCCTCGCCCTCCCATTCGACCCGACGGGATCGACCCCACTATAACATATGTTCGCTCTACTTTCCTGCCTTTCCCGCGATATTCTCGACCGCCTTGGCGCCCAGCCGGTCTTCGAGCTGTTTCAGGTACAGGCTGCGCGGCTCGACGTGCCGCCCGGTCGCCTCCCAGGTGGCGTCCGGGCGCTCAAACGCCGGCTTGTCTTTCTCGCCCACGAAACCGACAACCCACGTGTTCGCGGTCGGCGGACTCTGGGCGATCATGGTCCCCTGGCAGTTCCACGTCACGTAGTTCGCCCCGCTCCACCCGTGGCCGGAGCCCATCCATTGGCGGTCCTGGATGGCGATCTTGCCCTTGACGTTGTCGTACAGCCCGCCGACCGACCAGCGGTGATGCGGCTCGCTGTTGCCGTAGTCTCTCTCGGATGTGCAATCGACGAACGCGTTGGGCCCGGGGACGCGCGAGCCGACGACGAACGCGTGCCGGGCCTCGCTGGAGTAGCAGCCGATCGTGAGCAGTTGCTGCCCCTGATAGCTGAAGGGGTAGCGCGTGCCGCCCGTGATCGTGCCAACGGGTTCGAGCGACTTGCAGTCGGCGACGGTGATCCACTTCGCGCCGCCCCGGAGCGTCACCGGGCCGTGGAAGAAATGGCGCGTCGTCGCGTTGCGCAGCCAGCCGTTCCTGACGTTGTCGAACGACGCGAGGTAGTCGGCGTGTTCGTCGTCGGCGAGGTAGTCGCGATCGCCCTGCTTCTTCTTGACGCTCGGGTCGAACTCCGACACGCCGCGCAGGTGCTCGATCCCCACCTGCTCGATCCGGCCGGCGTCCTCGCACTTCATGAGCGATCCACCGCCCCACTTGGACTCGATGGCGCAGACGATCGGCGCGTCGACGGTCACCTGGTTGCCCTTGATGTCGGTGATGATGCGCTCGAAGTCCATGTCAAACGCGGTCCACTGCTTCGTGCCGCTCCCGCCGGGGCGCATCTGGATCTTGTCCATGCCGATCGCGCTGATCCACGCGGTGTTGCCGACGCGCCGGACGGTGACGAGATCGCCGACCTTGAAGCCCGTTGCGTCCGCCACGTCGAAGCGGCGCGCCCCGACGGGGACCACGTCGCTCGTGATCTTCGTCGCCGACGCTTCGTCGTCCTTCGCGCCGGATTCGCCCTTCACGTCGATCAGCGCCCGGCGCTGCTTCCCGACCGCGAAGAGGGTCGTGCCGTTGTCGCCGTCCCCTTCCCCGCGGAGGACGACGCCGCCGGTCGTGATCTTCAGTTGCCCGGCGACGCGGTACGTCCCCTTCCTCAACAGGACCGCGCCGCGGATGCCGTTCTGATCGGGCGAAAGCTTGGCGACTTCGTCGATCGCGTTCTGGATTCGCTGCGTGTCGTCCCCGTTCGCGCCTTTCTCCGGCTTGAGCGTGACCTTGACGGGAACGTCCGGGATCGCGACGCCGCCGCCCATGTAGCCGCAGTGGGAGAAGTCGGGGATGGCGTTGCCGTTCCCATCGGGCGCGTATTGCAGCTTCCCATCCTTGGCGGGGAAGACGAGCTTGCTGCGCTCCGCAGCCGATGCGACGGCGGCAACGGCGCAGCACGCAATTGCGATGATGAGGACGCGGAAGGCGAATCGATTCATTCTGATCACTCCGGTGGAAGTCAACGGGCCTTGATTCGTGGCTTGGGCGTCTCGCCCGAGCTTGTGACGGAGTGCCGCTCCGCGGG
>JBAUGM010000683.1:0-7503 GCA_049679725.1 Tepidisphaeraceae bacterium | reverse complement strand
GCGCTGGCGCTCTGCCCCGCCGTGAGTGATCCCCCCTCCCCGTTCGCGCCATCGGTTGTGAATCCGCAGGTGGACATCGCACCTTCAATCCTATAATCACCGCAAGAGCACCCGGCGGAGGTTACATGGCGATGTCACGTGGAAGCGGCAGGATCGGACCGGAGGACGACGACGCGAGCGACGCGCCGCCGCGGGAGGTTTCTTACGCGGACGTCGACATCCCCCGCATCGAGAAGGCCGTCCGCGAGATCCTTCTGGCCGTGGGCGAAGACCCGGACCGTGAGGGGCTGCTCAAGACTCCCAACCGCGTCGCCCGCGCGTATGTCGAGCTGATGGCCGGCCTGCGCACCGACCCGCGCGCGCACCTCAAGACCGTCTTCCGCGAACAGTACGACGAGGTCGTCCTCCTCCGCGACATCGAGTTCCACTCCCTCTGCGAGCACCACCTGCTGCCGTTCACCGGCAAGGCGCACGTCGCGTACCTGCCGGACGGAAAAGTCGTCGGCCTGAGCAAGCTCGCGCGGCTCGTCGAAGGTTTCGCCCGCCGCCCGCAGGTGCAGGAGCGGCTGACGACGCAGATCGCCGACGCCTTGATGGAAGAGCTCCAGCCGATCGGGGCGGTGTGCGTGATCGAGGCGACGCACACGTGCATGACGATCCGCGGCGCGAACAAGCCGGGGAGCACGATGGTCACCAGCGCCTTGCGCGGGATCTTCAAGGACAACCCGTCGAGCCGGTCGGAAGTGCTGTCGCTGATCCACGGGTCGGACGGGTTGGGCAGGTAGGGGGAAAGACCGAACGCTGAGACACAGAGAAGAGGAGGTAGGACGAGGAAGAGCAAAAGAAGGTCAGGATCGAACAACAATCATAGTTGTCTTCTCTCCTGCTACCTCTGCCTCTCTGCGTCTCGGCGTTCTGTCTTCTTCTGCGGCTTCCGCGCCACGATCACTGCCTGAATCAGCCCATCCCGCGCACCGAAGTAGTAATCCACCATCTCGAACCCCGCCCGCGCGACGTAGCGCTCCGCCTGCTTGCGCCCCCGCAGCAGTGAGATCTCCGCGGGGTGCAGCGTGACCGCCTTGTGGAACACGTCGTTGAGGACGTAATGGACCGTGTTCAGAAAGAGCACGCTCGTCGCGTGGCAGTAGGGCCAGAAGATGAGCACCTTCCCGCCCGGCTTCAGCACGCGCTTAAACTCGGACAGGATCCGCTCGATCTGCTCGGTCGTGAAGTGCTCCATCACGCCGAGGTTGTAGACGCCGTCGAACGTGTTCGCGTCGTACGGCAGCGCGAGGATGTCGCCGTGCTTCGGCTCGGGGGTGTCAGGGTTGTTCCGCTGGTAGAGCTGAAGCGCGGGGACGGATATGTCCAGCGGCGTGATCGTCATGTCGCGCTGGATCTCCTGGTCCACCTGTCCCCCGCCGCAACCCGCGTGCAGGAGCTTTGATCCGGACTGGAAGTGTTTGCGGACGAAATGGTTCAGCCGCCCTTTGAGCGTCAGGTTGCGATAGACCGCCGCGGCGACTTCGTAGACGAATGTGCTCGTCCGCTGCTTCGACTTCCAGTACGCGTCCCAGCCCTGCGGGTCGACGAGCTTCGGATCGACCACGATCGCGCGCTCGACGTAGCGGAACTGGCTGGGGTTGCTCCACGTCGACGCCGATAGCGTCACGAGTTGCTGCAGGCTCTTGAACATCTCGCGGATCGACATCTTCGAGTGGCCGTACGTGCGCGCGGGGAGGACGATCGGCACCTCGCGCACGCGCAGGTTGTTGCGGACCATGAGGAACAGGCTCTCGAAGAAAAACGAGTACCCGCGCGACACGACCATCCCGAACAGCCCGCGCGGGATCGTCTTGAGGTTGTAGACGCGCAACGCCCCGGTCGCATCGTACTTGAGCTGCAGCAGGCGGCCGGTCAGATAGTGGCCGAGCTTCGTGAGCGACCGGCGGAACAGGTTCCAGCCGGGCAGGCTGTTCTCGCCCATGTAGCGCGAACCGACGGTGACGTCGAACCCATTCGACGCCTCGACCAAGCGCAAGACGTCGGCGGGCGCGTGGGTGAAATCGCAGTCCATCGTGATGAGCCGCTCGTAGCCCATCTCGTAGGCGCGGTTGATCCCGTCCTGGTGGGCGGTGCCGATGCCCAGCTTGCCCGGCCGGTGAACGACCGAGACTTCCGGGTGCTTCTCCGCCAGCGCGTCGAGGATCGCGCCGGTGCCGTCCGGCGAGTTGTCGTCGAGGAACATGAGGTCCGCGCCCAATCCCAAAGCAAGGAGCTCCCGGCACATGTTCTCGACGTTCTCGCGCTCGTTGTAGGTCGGGATGAAAATGAGAGTGTTGCTGCGCTTGATCGTCAATCTCCTGCGGTGTTGCGCTCCCTCTCCCCGTACCCGGGGAGAGGGCTGGGGAGAGGGGCCGGCGGCGGAGCAAGCCTCGCACGTTCGAGGTCGCGCTTCGCGGCTGCCCCCTCTCCCCTACCCCCCCTACCCTCTCCCCGGGTACGGGGAGAGGGAGTCGCTCAAACGCGGTCGTTCATTGGTGATGCTCCAACAACTTGCCGATCATCTGCTCGAACGTCACGGTCGGCGCCCACCCGGTGGCGGCCTTCAGTTTCGCGGCGTTGCCGACCAACCCAAGGCTGCGCCGCGTGATAATACCGGGCTTTTCCTCAACGTGCTCACGCCAGTCCAGCCCCACGCCGGCAAAGGCAAGATGAGCAAATTCCTGCACCGTGTGAGACTGGCCCGTGGCGATGACGAAGTCGTCCGGACGCTCCAGGCGGAGGATGCGAGCCATGGCGTCGACGTAATCCGGCGCCCAGCCCCAGTCGATCCGGGCGGACAGGTCGCCGAGCACGAGCTTCTCGCGACCACCCCGGCTGATCGCAACGGCAGCGCGGATGATCTTCGTCGTCACGAACTCCGGACGACGGTACGGCGACTCGTGGTTGTACAGGTAGCCGACCGACGCGAAAACGTTGTACGCGTTGCGATAGAAGCGGCAGCAGTGGATGCCGGCGGCTTTGGTGACGCCGTAGGCGTTTTCCGGGTTCAGCGGCGTGGTTTCGTTCTGCACCGGCGTCGGCGGCTGGCTGCCGAAGACGTGCGACGACGCGGCGTAGAACAGGCGCGACTGCGGCGCGTCCAGCCGCATCGCCTCCAGCACGTTCACCAACCCATCGACGTGCACCGCGAAGCTCTCGCGGAGAAGCTCCGCGGGCTCCGGCGCCCGATCCTGCGACGAATGGTGATAGGCGGCGAGATAGTAGATCTCACGCGGCTGCTCCGATTCGATTCGGTTCCGCACGGCGCGACCGTCGAGCAGATCGATCGAGCCGCGATCCACGCCGATGACGTGGTGACCCTCGCCCTCGAGCTTCTCCGTGAGCAGCCGCCCATCCTGACCGGCCGCGCCAATCACCAGGGCGGTGCTCATGACGGCACGACCTCGATCTGTGGCAGCGGGAACAGCATCCGCCCGCCCTGCCGCATGTACTCGGCCTCGCGCTCGAGCAGGTTCCGCTTGAAGTGCCACGGCAGCACGAGAAAGTAATCCGGCTTGCGCGCGTGCGCCTCTTTCTCCGACACGATCGGGATCTTCGACCCTGGCGTGAAGCTGCCGAACTTGTCCGCGTTCACTTCCGCGACGCACGGCAGGTCGTCCGGGCCGAACTCACAGAACTGGAGGATGACGTTCCCCTTCGTCGAAGCGCCGTAGCCGAACACCGTCTTCCCCTCGCCCTTGATCCGTTTGAGCAGACCCTGCAGCTCGTCGCGGTGGTTGAACACGCGCGTGGCGAACTGCTCATACGGGGCGAGCGTGTCGAAGCCCAGCGACTTCTCGCTCGCCAGGATCGCCGCGATGCCGGCGTGATTGGGCTCGTGTGTTGACGATTCCTTCGCGACGGTGACGGCGAAGCTCCCGCCGTTGACGTCGTTGACCTCCACGTCGAGCAGCTTCAATCCCGCGCGATTGGCCATCCACTGAATCTGGGACAGGCCGTAATACTCGAGGTGCTCGTGGCAGATCGTGTCGTAGGCGTTCACGCGGAGCATCTCGGGCATGTAGCTCTGCTCGAAGTGCCACACGCCGTCGTCGGCCAGCACCGATGCGACCTTTCGCATGAAGTCGATCGGGTCTTCCAGGTCGTAGAACATCGCGATCGACGTGACGATCTTCGCCTTACGATCGCCGAACCCCGCCTTGGTGAGCCCGGCGGGGAAGAAGTCGACGATGAGCTTGATGTCCGGCCGGTAGTACTTACGAAAGCGCTCTGCCGACGGGTCCATGCCGACGAGAGTTGGGCCGTTCTGCGGGTAGTTGGAAAGGAGCGTGCCGTCGTTGCTGCCGATGTCGATCACGAGATCGCCGGGGCCGACGGGGACGCGTCCGGTCAGCTTGCGGACGATGTCGGACAGGTGCGCGACCATCGATCGGTTGAGCGACGAGCGGTAGCCGTAGTTCTCGCCGTACATCTCGGCCAGGTCGAACGAATGGCGGAGTTGGACGAGGCCGCAGTGATCGCGCGAGTCGCCTGAGTTGTGGCACTTCACGAGTTCGAGCGGCCCCTTGGTGATCTGCTGGTCGCGCGAGCGCGGGAAGACGCCGGTGAGGTGCTGCTCGCCCAGGCTAAGGACGGCGCGGAGGTCGGCGTTGCCGCACGCGCGGCAGCGGGTGATCTGCGTGTACATCGTTATGGCGTCCTCTGGTGATGCCTCCGCGCGCTCGCCCGGGAGGCGACGGCGCTCGGGTCGGGCATTGTACTAGGCCGGTGCGTCCGCGCCTTGCGGGTGCGGCGGTGACGTCATGGGTGCCGATAATCCCGCGGGGTCCACGACCTCGGCGGCTTCCCTCGCACGCATCGCCAGGCTGACCAGGACGCCGACGGCCGCGAACAGCTTCAGAAAGAAGAGGACGTCGCGCTCGAGTCCCAGGAGCATCGCGAACGGTTTCATCGGCGGCTCGGCATCGAACAGCGCGAATGCCGTCGCCACCTGCATCTCCCACGGCACGCGGAACGGCTGCCACCACACGAGCATCCCCACCAGCGCGACTGCGACGATCGGCCCGTCGCGCCGATCGCACACCGCCAGCGCCGCCAGCGGCAGGTAGATCAGGTTGTAGTCGTACGAGACCGGCAAGCCGAACGTCGCGAGGGTGACGAGGAGCAAGAGGTACGGGAACGCCAACCGCTCCCGCGCCGGAGATCGCCATACGCTCGCGCTCACCCACAGCGCCAGCGGCACGAGCACCAGGGCCGCGCCGAGCAGCCCCGGCATGCGCGCGAGCGCGTCGAGGCGAAAATGGTTCCAGAGCCGCGACCAGTACGTTGTGAGCGAGTGCGAATCGACGCTGATCGCCTCGTAACCGGCCGCGCGGGCGGGCGCGTAGTTTGGGTCGGTCAGCCAGGCGCGAACCTCGGTGACGAAGCTCGCGCGATCTCCCTGCGCGGTTGCCTGAAACGACTCGACCGTCGCCTGGTACGGGACGATGCCGATCAGCACCGCCGCCGCGATCGCGACGCCCAATGCGCGCGGCATCCGCAGCGCGAGCAGGCCGGGGATGAGGATGGCCGGGTAAATCTTCACCCAGGCCGCGACCGCCAGGCACGTGCCGATCACGATGTCTCGCCCCCAGGACTCGCGCCGATGCACCGCGACCGCGGCGAGCACGATCATCAGCAGGCAGATCGCGTCCCCCTGCCCGCGCTCGATGGCGAAGATCGCCGGCATCGAGCAGAGGACGGCGCCGACGACGAAGACCAGCGGCAACCGCGCAAGGTTCAACGCCTGCCGAACCCGCCACGCCATCCACCCACCGGCGCTCAGCACGGCGGCGATGAAACCCATCCACAGCACGACCGCCGCGCCCTTGTTGAACAGCGCCGTCCAGGCGTACAGCGGCAGGACGATAGGCGGATAAGCGTAGCTCCCGCGCCAGTCGCCGATCGTATCGCGGTACGGATTCCCGCCGCCGATCCAGACGCGCACGCCCCAGAAGTTGTGCAGGAAATCGAGCCCGAGGAAACGCCAGGCTGGAATTCGCGTTTGCGCGCCCAGGGCGAGCCGCCCGCTGCGAAGCGTCTCGAACCACCACCACACCCACAGCGCCAGCAGCGTGATGCCGATCACGGTGAGAAGCGTCTGGCGATAACCGACGCGCGGCCCTGGCGCCGTTGGGCTACAGTCGCGGGCGGCGGCGGCGGCGGCGGGCGGTCTGTCGTCTGGGGGGTCGGGTAGCGTCACGATGCGCCCCAACGTAACGCCCCCGCACGCCGCCTCCAACGCGCGCGGCATTCTGCCGGGGTGTAACTTCTGTTTGTGGCCGATCGATCGTGAAATGTCATCCTGAGGTACTCCGAAGGATCTGGCTTCGCTGACGGATCAGCTGGATCCTTCGGAGTACCTCAGGATGACAAGCTGGCGCGGCCGCAAGGATGAGTTGCACCCTCCAGCCGCCTCCTGCCGTCGCCAAACCGACCATTGCTTGACACGCTTCGCCGGCGATGGATGATGCTCACGCCGTCGCGGCCGGACGCGGCGCGCCCCGCTGCACCCGTATCGCGATCCAGACGCCCGACGACATGCCCTTTCGCTTCCGTCCGTTAGCCTGGCTGCCCCCCGCCGCCGTCAAATACATCTATACGGTCATCCTCCGCCCCGCGCCGCTGCGGGCGGCGGCGCAGTTCGTCATCAAGCGCTTCATCCCCGAACACCTCACGTTCCGCGGCGTGCGCCTGGCGCTCAACCAGGATGACGCGATCGTCTCCGGATCGCTGGCGCTGGGCACGTACGAGGAATTCGAGATCGGCGTCTTCGAGAGTTTCCTGGCGCCCGGAATGAACGTCTTCGACGTCGGCGCGAACATCGGCCTGTACAGCGCGATGGCGGCGCGGCGCATCGGGTCGGCAGCGACTGTCGTCGCCGTCGAGCCGGGTCCCGACAACTGCGACTTCATCCGTAAGACGATCGCGCTCAACGGCTACACGAACGTGCGCGTCTTCCAGAAGGCCGTCGGCGACCGCACGGGCGAGGCGATGCTCTACCTCTGCTCGAACAACAAGGCCGATCACCGCATCTACGCCAGGGGCGCGCTCGGCGAGCGCAAGACGGTCCCCGTCGCCATCGTCCGCCTCGACGACCTGATCGCCGAGCACGCGTTGCCGCTGCCCGACGTGATGAAGGTGGACATCCAGGGCGCCGAGCAGCTCGCCATCGAGGGCATGCGCGACACGCTCGCGCGGCAGGCGAACATCGTCGTGTTCATGGAACTGTGGCCCTGGGGCATTCGCCAGGCCGGGGGCGATGCGTCGCAACTTTTGCGAACGCTGCGGGAACTCGGCTTTCGCATCTATGAGTTGGACGGCGATCGCGAGGAGATCCACCTGGTCACCGACGACGCGGAGCTCGCCGCGCGCGGCCTGGAGCGCCAGCACGCCAACCTCCTGCTGGCGCGCGACCCGATCGACGTTCCCGCCATCCTCCGCGCCGCGGGCTACGAC
>JBAUGM010000682.1:0-2800 GCA_049679725.1 Tepidisphaeraceae bacterium | reverse complement strand
GGGCGGCGCTGGCGCTCTGCCCCGCCGTGAAGAGGCGCACAACTGGATTCATATGACGATCACTAACCTCCCCACCGACCACGACGCCTTCTTCCGCGCCGGACCCGACATCGACGCGCTCCTGCCCCCGTCGCCCGATGCCCCGCCCACCCTTCAGCGGCTCGGTGCGGCCCCTTTCCCAAAAGGAAAATTCCCGTTTCTCGGCTTCCTCGCTACCGTTTACGAACACGTCGCGGCACACGCGCAGGGGCGGGTGAAGTAGCCATCGATCGGACTCAATCCCGCCCCGTTTCACCGCCCCATTTTAACTTCCTATCGCGTGCGACAGTTTTTCGTGTCGCCACGGACCAACTCCCGTCATCACAAGAAATTACGAAAGATTCCGCGATTTCGGCATCGAAAACGCGGACGCTCCCCCTCCGCTTCTGCCGATGATGAGGTTGGGTTGTGTACACGCGCGTTATCGGCACCCGGAAATCTTTCAACGGGTTCCGGGCCAACGCGTATGGGCGAGTGGGCACCCGCTAACTCAACCCACCGATTGCCACGTTGACCAAGCATCAGGCATAGGCATCGCGAAAGCCGGGCTTGGCGTACGCCGAAGTTGTTATGGGCAATGGTCGGGTTACAGCGCGCGGGAGATGTAGATGAACGACGCAACGAACAACTCGATGATTGAGGACGCGGGGAAGGCCCGCGCACCAGGTTCCATAAAACGGTCGGCGCAGCGGATGCTGCGCCTGGCCGCCATCGGAGCCCTCACCGTGGCAGGCATGGCCTGCTCGTCGCAGAAGAAGCAGCAGGAGACGACGCACCTCGGGCAGGACATGACCCGCGCCGACCAGCCGCAGGTCATCTCCGGCATGCCGCAGCGCGATGCGATCGCGTTCATGCAGAGCAGCAACCAGCTCACCGCGACCGACTTCGGCGTGATTGGGCAGGTCGCCCCCAAGCCGATCTGGGAGCAGTACAACACCGACCGCAACAAGATCCAGAACGAAGCCTCGGAAAAGGCGGGCGGCGGCGAGATCGATTTCCAGGCCAAGCCGGGCACGCTCGACGCCGGCGCCACCACGCAGCCCGCGGGCAAGCTGGACGTCGTGACCAGCAAGAGCAACGGGTTCGCCCCGACGACCGCACTGAGCAGCTTGCTCCCCGCCGTGCTTCGGCCCACCCCCGCGGTGAACCTGGCGGACCTTCCCGTCACCATCGCGGAGATGCCGGATGGGCGGCTGCGCCTCATCTGGGTGCTGCGAAGCTACGGCGGGACGACGGTCGCCACCAAGCGCGACGGCGGCGTCGCGCGGCGCGAAGTGACGGTGACGGCCGCCGACCTTGCCCCGCTCGTGGCGGTGCTCACGCAACAGCTCGGCGCCGCCGGCGCGATTTTGCCGCTCCCGCGTGAGAACACGCTGGTCATCACCTGCGCCAAGGAACAGAAAGACACGGTGATCAACCTCCTCGCCGGGCTCGACGTCCCACAGCGCCAGGTCGAGATCACCGCCAAGATCTTCGAGGTCAGCCACGACTTCGACTACCAGCAGGGCGCGCGGCTGCTGTTCAACAAGCTCACGGACACGGGCACGGCGACGGGCATCTCGACGTTCAACGCCGCCAAGTTCGCATCCAGCCCGCCGCCGCCCGCGGGCAACGGTTCGGTCATCTCGCTGATGAAGGCGTTCCAGGACGCGGGCATCGACATCGAGGCCAGCTTCCAGTTGATGGCCGAAACGGGGCTGATCCGCGTCGTGTCTTCGCCGCGCATGACGGTGGCCGCGGGCCAGACGGGCTACATGCTCGCGGGGCAGGAATTGCCGATTCAAACGACGACGATCGCCGCCAACGCGACGACGACGGCGACGACGTACAAGCCGGTCGGCGTGCAGCTGTACATCACGCCACAGGCCGTCGGCCACGACCGCATCAAGCTGCACGCGATCTCGATCGTGTCGTCGGTGAGCGGCTTCACGACGCTGCCGACGCTCAGCGGCGGGTCGGCGCCGGTCGTCAACCCGATCATCGAGAGCCGCGAAGCCGAGACGGCCGTCACCATCTCCAACGGCCACACGCTGGTCATCAGCGGGTTGCGCATGATCCGCACGACCACCCGCGAAGAGAAGGTCCCCGGCCTCGGCGACCTGCCGGCCATCGGGAACTTTTTCAAGAACCACCGGTCGCAGCAGCAGATGACCGACCTGTACTTCTTCGTCACGCCGACGCTGCTGTAATGCGGGCGGATCACGAACGAGACGAAACAAAGGCCGGGCGCCGCGAGGCGCCCGGCCTTTTTGTTTTGCGTCGAAGGTCGAACGGCCTGCTCCCTCTCCCACGGTACTCCGGGGGAGAGGGCAGGGGAGAGGGGCAAGGCGCGCTCGATAGCGAACACCGGTCGATCCGCTGATCCGAGCGCGTTTCGCATCGACCCATGCCCAGTGCGCCACGCCGTTCGCCCTTCTCCCCTGCCCTCTCCCCGGAGTACCGGTGAGAGGGAGAAGCGTGCTCTGAAAACGAAAACCCCGCCGCGGCACCCACGTACGCGCGGCGGGGGGTGAGTTGGGAGCACGTCTTCTCGGTGAACGCGCTCCCGCATCGATCGTTGGCGCCTCAGGACCGGAGTCGCTTCGCCGCCCCCGCCATGCGTTCGACCGCGACGGCGAGCTTCAGGGCGTTCTCGTAGCTCCGCACCTTGATCGCCGCCCTGATGCGACGCACCTTTCGCGCCCGGACGTCGTCGCCGCCGCGCAGCCGCTGAAGCATGCGCTCGGCGAGCGCGCGGTCCGCCTTCGGGCGCGGCGTGGGC
>JBAUGM010000681.1:0-1655 GCA_049679725.1 Tepidisphaeraceae bacterium | reverse complement strand
GCGCTGGCGCTCTGCCCCGCCGTGAGTGCAGGATGCCTCGTATCGCATTCGGCATGATCTGATGCGCCCGCACTGAACGTATCGACATTTGATCCCGTCTCGCTAACCTACGTCCGATCAAGTCGTTCGTCAGCAGAGAGGCACGCGGAAAGGAGCTCGTTCGACGTGGCACCCAACCCTCATTCGCACCAGCAGGAGAACCTCCCCGCGGAGGACGAGAAGATGCTCGCGACGGTTTCGCCCGACGAGCAATCCGCCGCCACCGCGACGGGCGCGGCGATCGAGTATGCGGCCGTGGCGCACCGGGGGCCGATCGGGCGCTACCGCTGGGTCATCTGCGCGCTGCTGTTTTTCGCGACCACGATCAACTACGTCGACCGGTCCGTGTTCAGCGTGCTCGGTCCAACGCTTCAGAAGGAGATGGGCTGGAGCCCGACGAAGTTCGGCGACATCAACGCGATGTTCAACCTCGCGTACGCCATCGGTTTCCTGTTCGTCGGTTGGTTCATCGACAAGATCGGTACGCGGTGGGGCTACGCGATCTGCCTGATCGCGTGGTCGCTGGCGGCCGCCGCGCATGCGCTGGCGCGCGGGACGTGGGGGTTCATGATCGCGCGGTTCGCACTGGGCATTGGCGAGTCAGGCAACTTCCCGGCGGCGATCAAGACGACCGCTGAATGGTTTCCCAAGAAGGAGCGTGCGACGGCGACGGGGATCTTCAACGCCGGGTCCAACGTGGGCGCCATTCTCGCGCCGGCCGTCGTTCCGTGGATCGCGCTCACGTGGGGCTGGCAGGCGGCATTCATCTTCACAGGGCTGGCGGGACTGACCTGGGTGGCGTTTTGGCTGCCGCTTTATGACCGCCCGACGGAGCACCCGAAGATCTCCCCCGCCGAGCTGGCGCACATCCAGAGCGACCCGCCTGACCCGGCCGTCCGTGTACCCTGGCTTCGGCTCGTCCAGTTCCGCCAGACGTGGGCGTTCGCGATCGGCAAGTTCATGACCGACTCGGTCTGGTGGTTCTACCTGTTCTGGTTCCCGGTGGTGATGGCCGACCGTTTCCAAGTCAACCTGAAGCAGATCGGACTGCCGATGATCACCGTCTACCTCCTGGCGGACGTGGGATCGATCGGCGGAGGGTGGCTGAGCTCCTTCCTGCTCGGCCGCGGGTGGACGGCCAACGCGGCACGCAAAACCGCCATGCTCGTCTGCGCCCTATTCATCGTGCCGGTCGTCATGGCGCCCATCACGGACCACAAGTGGCTGGCGGTATGGCTCGTCGGCGTCGCCGCCGCGGCGCACCAGGGCTTCTCCGCCAACCTCTTCACGCTGACCAGCGACATGTTCCCGCGCAAGGCGGTGGGGTCGGTCGTGGGGATCGGCGGGTTCTTCGGTGCGATCGGCGGGGTCCTTCTCAACATGGCAGCCGGTCGCATCCGCGACATCTTCGGCAGCTACGTGCTCGTCTTCGCCATCGCGGGCTCGGCGTACCTCGTCGCGCTGCTCGTCATCCACCTGCTCGTGCCGCGACTCGAGCCGGCGCGGATCGACGAAGAGCGCGGGTTCGAAGTCACGCCGGTTTAAGAATGGAGCCGCCAAGGACGCAAAGAACGCCAAGGAATAATCGCTTCCTTGGCGTTCTTTGCGTCCTTGGC
>JBAUGM010000680.1:0-3143 GCA_049679725.1 Tepidisphaeraceae bacterium | reverse complement strand
GCATCGTGCTGCGGCGTCGCGACCGGATTCTCGCGCACGTCGCTGACGCTTGCGAGCAAACCGCTCAGCTGTCGGAGCGACGCGTTTTCCTCGCGCGCCGACGCCAGCGCTCGCCCCAGCGGCAGCTCGCTTTCGCGCCGCGCAGCGATCGCCTTGTCGAGCAGCTCCGTCACGGCGTGCGCGTCGTGGCGCGGGTCGGTGTAGAGCAGCGGGCTGATGTGCGTCAGCCGGAGGCGGCGGTTGGCATCGACGATCACGTTGCCCGCGCTGATCGCGCCGTGCACGATCCCGCTGGTGTGCAGCGACTCCACCAACAGCACCAGCTCGCGCGCAAGTTGCAGAAACTCGCGGTAGGGCAATTCCGCAGCGGACGCATCGGCGAACGTCCGGCCGGCGACGTAGTCCCACACGAGGAACGTGTGCACGCCGTCGCGCTCGACGCCATGGAGGTTGGCGACGCCCTTCTCCGCCAGCTCGCGCACGCGCGCGAGGCGCTCGCGGACGCTGGGGTGGAGCTGGCCGTCGAGCAGGCATTCGGGGCCGAGCATTTTCAGGACGACTTCGCGCTCGCCGGATGTGGTGGCGAGGTAGGTGCGCTGCGGCGCGAGTTCGCGCTCGATGGCGTACGAGCCCATGGAAGCGGGCGGCGCGGATTGGATCGCTGAGTCACTCATTCGTCGTCGTCGTCGTGAACGCAAGACATGGTCACTGAAGTGACCATGCCGCTGGAACGCCATTAGAGCAAGCGTTCGCCGCTGCCTTTGGGGACGATCGTTAATAGCTTATCGATGATCTGCTCGACGACGATCCCCTCGGCCTCGGCGTTGAAGTTCGGGACGATGCGGTGTCGCAGCACCGGCGACGCGATGGCGGCAATGTCTTCCAGCGTGACGTGCAACCGCCCCATCATCAGCGCCCGCGCCTTGCCCGCGAGGATGAGGTACTGCCCCGCGCGCGGGCCGGCGCCCCAGCTCAGCCAGTGGCGGACGAAGTCGGACGCGGCCGGGTCGTTCGGGCGCGTCGCGCGCACGATGTCCAGCGCGTAGTTGTACACGTGATCCCCCACCGGCACGCGGCGGACGATCTCCTGCAACTGCGTGATCTGCTCGGCCGAGAGCACGCGCTCCACGCGACTGCCCGGGCTGCCGGTCGTGCGCTTGAGAACTTCCATCTCCTCGTCGCGCGACGGGTAGTCGACCGTTACCATGAACATGAACCGGTCGAGTTGCGCTTCGGGGAGCGGGTACGTCCCCTCCTGCTCGATCGGATTCTGCGTCGCCAGCACGAAAAACGGGTCCGGCAGCGACAGCGTGTGGCTGCCCACCGTGACCTGCCGCTCCTGCATCGCCTGCAGGAGCGCCGCCTGTGTCTTGGGCGGCGTGCGGTTGATCTCGTCAGCCAGCAGCAGGTTCGCGAAGACCGGCCCCTTCTGAAACTCAAAACGGCGGCGACCCGTCTCCGGATCTTCCTGAAGGATGTCGGTTCCCGTGATGTCCGCCGGCATAAGGTCCGGCGTGAACTGGATCCGGCGGAACGAAAAGTCCATCGTCTGCGCGAGCGTCGACACCAGCAGCGTCTTCGCCAGCCCCGGCACGCCCTGCATGAGGCAGTGCCCGCGGCAGAAGATGGCGATGAGGATCTCGTCGATCACACGTCGCTGGCCGACGATCACTTTCGCCAGTTCGGTCGTCAGGATGCCGGAAACCTGGCCGAGCAGGCGCGCGGCGTCCAGGTCGGACATCGGCGCGAGGCGGGGTTTGGCGGGCGGGTCGGAAATCGACATCGCGGGGGGGAATTATAGGGGAAAGCGAAGCGCCTTACTCGTGCTGGCGCGACCAAAGCGCACCTTACTCCCTCTCCCACGTACTCGGGGGAGAGGGCAGGGGAGAGGGGCGAGCGGCGCAAGACGTCGAACACCGTTCGATTCGCACGCTCGCGCCAGACTTCGACTCGCGCGGTTCATGCACGTCTCGCGTCCCTCGCCCCTCTCCCCCGCCCTCTCCCCGGAGTACCGGGCGAGGGAGTAAGAGCCTACGGCGTCTGCGGCTTCTTGACCGAAATCGACGCAAATGCCGCCGCGCCATCGGGCGGCTCGCCCGCGGGGGCCAGAAAGCGCAGGCCGACGTAGCGGGGTTTGGTCGTGTTCAGCCCGTGCTCGCCCGACCACAGCCGCTTGCCGCCCGTGTCCACCGCGGCCGATCGACCGTCGAACTGGATGCGCACGTCCAGTCGCTGCTGCTTCGCGCCCGGTTTGAAAGTTTCGACATCGAGCCGACCCGTCGGCAGCACGACGCTCGCCTCGCCGTTGCGGTAGGACCAGACGAGCTCACTTGGGCTCGTCGCGCGCGTTTCGCTGAGGGCCGGATCGTCCGTCACGAACACCTGCGCCACGACCTTTGACTCCGGCGACGGCAGTCGCACGTCCACCTCGACCTGCGCGGCCTGCCCCGGCGCGATGGGTTCGCTCCAGAGCAGCGCGCCGCCGGCGTATTCCTGGTCCGCGACGGTTGGCGCGGCGTCGGGCCGCAATCCCTTCTCGAACTTCATGGGCAGCGCCCCAATCGTCTTCCAACCCGCCGGCGCCGCGTTGAGCGGCACATCCAACACGGTCTCCGTGAAGTGGATCTGACTCAGATCGGTCGGCGGTGGCGCGGCGGCGCCGCTGCTGCGCCACAGGAAATATCCCGCGATGCCCACCACACCAATGACAACCGCGGCCGAGATCATCGCAATGAAACCCGCCGTCGGCGCGGCGCGCGTCGCGCCGTTTCGCTCCTGCTCGACCGCCTCCATCACCTTGCGCGAAAAACCGGGACCCGCGTGGATCTCCTTGTACGACTTGCCGCTCGCCAGGTGCTCCCGGGCGGTGCACAGTAACAAATACTCGTCCGCCTGATCCCCGCCCTGCTCGCGCAGCTTCGAAACCGCATCCCGCCACAACGGCGTGCCGGGGCCGGCGCGCAACGCGTCCGTCAGCAGCGTCAGCGTGGGGTCGGTTTCGAAATCGAGCGTGGCCATGTCGGTCAGTCGGTCAAGCAACGTCGCGCAACCGCGCGCCTCTGTCATCCTGAGGTACTCCGAAGGATCTCGGGGTCGAGAGCGATTCGCGAACCCGAGATCCTTCGGAGTACCTCAGGATGACG
>JBAUGM010000679.1:0-4653 GCA_049679725.1 Tepidisphaeraceae bacterium | reverse complement strand
GGGGGACACTGCTGCTTATTACACTTGTAGTTGGGAGCGGTGCGCGGCGACCTGTGGAGCGAAGAGGGTTGGGGGTGGCAGGAACCAACTATCGCACGCTCACGTACCCGCGGCGCACGCCGCGTTTTGACAGGACGAGCTGCCAGAGCTGGTACGCGCGGGCGCGGAAACCGCCCGCGCAGCTGAGCAGGTAGTACTTCCACGTGCGGTAGAATCGTTCGCCATAGCGCTCGCGCAGGGTCAGCCAGGCGGCGTCGAAGTTGGCGAACCAGGCCATCAGGGTGGGGTCGTAGTCGGCGCCGAAGTTCTGCACGTCCTCCACCACGAACAGGTCGTCGATGGCGGCGCCGATCTGCTTCATCGAGGGGATGATCGCCCCGGGGAAGATCCGCCGGGCGATCCACGTCGCCTGGCTGCCTCTTGTCGCGTTGGGCGTGAGCGTCGACGCCGCGATCGTGTGCAGCAGGAACAGCCCGCGATCGCCCAGGCAGCGATGGACCGATCGCATGTACGTGCGGTGGTTCTTCACGCCGACGTGCTCGAACATGCCGAGCGAGACGACGTGATCGAACCTCTCCTCGGCGGCGCGATAATCCTGCAGCCGGATTTCCACGGGCAGGGCCGCACAGCGCTGGCGCGCGAGCGCCACCTGCCGGCTCGAGATCGTGACGCCGACGCCGGACGTGCCGTACCGTTCGGCGGCGAACCGCAGGAACGAGCCCCAGCCGCAGCCGATGTCGAGCAGGCGCTGCCCGGGCGTCAGGCCGAGCTTGCGGCACACGAGGTCCAACTTCGCGACCTGCGCCGCCTCGAGCGTGATCGCATCTTTCCAGTAGCCGCAGGTGTACGTCATCGTCGGGTCGAGCATCGCGGCGAACAGGTCGTTGCCCAGGTCGTAGTGCCGCTCGGTGTTTCGCCGCGCGCGGGCGAGCGTCTGGAGGTTCACGATGCGCTGCGCGATGGACTCGATCACGCCGTGCAGGTCCAACGGCATTCGCCGGGGAACGTCGGCGGTGATCAACCGGTCGACGAGCTGGTCGATCGCGTCGCAGTCCCACCACCCGTCGACGTACGCGTCGCCGAGCCCGACGGATCCCTCGACGATGAGCCGCCGGAACAGCCGCTCGTCGTGAACCGTCAGGTCCCACGCCCGCGAGCCGTTCACCAGGATGCCGGCCGACTCGAGAAGGTCGATCACGACGCGCGCGGCCCAACTGTTCCGGACGGTTTCGCGGCCGGGGGTGGCGTGGGCGCTCGATGCAGCAACGTTCATGGCGCGACTCCCGGGTTGGTGAAGCCGACGACGCAACGAACGAACAGCACGCACGCGCGCACACAGGAAGCGCGCGGAGAATCCAATCCGCGTTGATATCCCGCCGAGTTCGCCGCGGCAATGAAAATCACCCCCCGCGCAGCAGGCTTTTTGCGACTTGCCTCAGTAGTCGCTTTCGTCTCCACTAGTCCCTTCAACCCCTACGGAGACTTTCCATGTCCGCGGACAACAACGCGATCGGCAAAGACAAGGTCGTCAGCATCGACTACACGCTCAAGGACGGCGCCGGCAAGGTGATCGACAGTTCGGAAGGGCGCGACCCGCTCACGTACCTGCACGGCCACGGCGGGCTCATCCCGGGCATGGAGAAGGGGCTGGAGGGCAAGTCGACGGGCGATTCGTTCCAACTCGTCGTGTCGCCGGACGAGGGTTACGGGCAGAAGGATCCCAACATGGTCCAGCCCGTCCCGCGGGCGAACTTCGGCGGGGCGGCGGACATCAAGCCGGGGATGCAGTTCCAGGCAAAGACGCCGCAGGGCGCGCGGGTCGTGACCGTCGTCGACGTGTCGCCCGACACGGTGACGGTCGACGCGAACCACCCGCTGGCGGGGGAGACGCTGCACTTTGACGTGTCAGTGAAGGACGTGCGCGATGCGTCACCGGAGGAGATCGCGCACGGGCACGCGCATGGTCCGGGCGGGCATCATCACTAGGGCGCAGCGAAGCACGACGGCTTCGCGGGTCGACACGCGCTGATCCGCGAAGCCGCAAGCGGAAAGACGTAAGCCCTGCGCGAGCTATCCGGTCGAACCCGCGTCGGGGCTGACGACGCGCCGGATGGACAGACACCGGCGCGCGATCGATGATGCGTACATGAACCCGATGCTCCTCGCGTTCGCGCACGTGTTCTGGATCACCGCCGCGAGCCTAACGCTGCTGGCAGCGGCACTGTCGATCGTCCCGCGGATGGGGGCGGCGGGACGCGCCGTGTCCGATGCATGCGCGCGGGCGCCGCTGCTCGACGTGATCGTTTCAACGTTTACCTGGGTCCCGTGGGCGGTGGGCGCGCTCGTCGCGGGCTGGCCGGGATTCGGCGGTGCGTTTGCCGGTCAGTGCGTGGCGCTGGGGGCGTGGGTCATCGGTCACGAGCTGGCCTATCGCGACGCAGCGCGCGGGCCGCGCATCGTGAAGTTCATCAACCGCACGGTCGGGCGCTGGCGGAACCACGCGGCGCTGTGGGTCACCCTCATCGCGCTGCCGGGCTTCCTGTTCATCCGGTTCATCCAGATCGCGTGCTACTGGGCGCTGCCGCTGCTGCTCGGCTTTCCGAAGTACAAGCAGGCGGAATGGGTGAACTGCAGCCGGCAGAAGTTCGAGGGGCTCGTCGGGCACGACCTGATCTGGTGCCTGTATTGTGACTGGATGACCGGCGTCTACTCGCTCGGGGCGGAGATGCTCCGCAACGTCGAGTCGTTCTGGTGCCCGATCCGTTTTTACGACGGTAAGAAGTGCGAGAACTGCCGCACCGACTTCCCCGACATCGCGCACGGCTGGGTGGCGGCGGAGGCGACGATGCGGGACGTCGAGCAAGTGATGGTCGAGAAGTACGGCGATGGCAATCGCGCGTGGTTCGGACATCCGGCGAGATTGACGGTCAAAGGGAAAGAGATCGAGGTACTCGCGAAGTAGTGTCCGGCCCCTAGAATGCCGCCCATCGCACATGCCTGACGCGCCCTACCTGTCCCTCGTCATTCCCTGCTACAACGAGCAGGAGAACGTTCCGATGCTGCTCGAGCGCGTCGGCGCGGCGCTGGCGCGCGTCGGCAAACCCTTCGAAGTTGTCATCGTGGACGACGGGTCGACGGACGACACACCGCGCCTGCTGTGCGACGCGATGACGAAATACCCGTGGCTGCGCGTCATCCGCATGGCGCGCAACGGCGGGCAATCCGCGGCGTTCGAGGCGGGGTTCGAGGCGGCGCGGGGCCAGCTCATCGCCACGATCGATGCCGACCTCCAGAACGACCCCGAAGAGATCCCCCGCCTCCTCCCGCTCCTGGTCGACTGCGACATGGTCACCGGCTGGCGCAAGGATCGGCAGGACACCGGCTTCCGCCGCTGGCAAAGCCGAGCGGCCAACCGCATCCGCAACTGGATCACGCAAGAAACGGTGAACGACTCGGCCAGCAGCCTGAGGATTTACAAGGCGCACGCGGTCAAGGGATTGAAGCTCTTCCGCGGCGCGCACCGCTACATTCCCACCCTCGTAAAGATGCGGGGCTATACGGTTCGTGAGGAACCGGTTAAACATTCCCCGCGATTTGCCGGGACCGCGAAGTACGGATTCCGCAACCGCGCGTTCGTCGGCCTGATCGATTTGCTCGGCGTGCGGTGGATGAAGCAGCGCTATCTCCGCTACGATGCAACAGAAGTGCGCCGCGAAACCGACTAAAGCTGTTCGCGCGACCGCACGCTTAATAACACCGAGGATTTCCATGCAGATTGACGGTCACGACATCGGCGTGTGCAGTTGGTCCCTTCAGCCGCGCGACATGGCCGACCTGGTTTCACAAGTGAAGCAGGTCGGGTTGAACCACGTACAGCTCGCGCTCGGGGGGTTGCTTGGCCTCGATGACAAGCGAAAGCACCAGGAGCTGGGCGTCCTCCGGAACTCCGGCATTGCGCTCACCGGGGGGATGATGGGGTTCGCCGACGAGGACTACTCGACGATCTCCATGATCCGCCAGACCGGCGGGTTCGTCCCCGATGAGAAGTGGCCGCTGCGCAAGGCGCTGATGAAGCAGGCCGCCGGCCTGGCGGCGGACATGGGAATCAGGACGGTGACCTCGCACGTGGGCTTCATCCCGCCCAGCAGCGAAGCGAAGTACAAGACCATGGTCGAGCGCGTCTGCGAGATCGCCGAGCCGCTCAGCGCCAGGGGCATCGCGCTGCTGATGGAAACCGGCCAGGAGCCGGCAACGGAACTGCTCCAGTTCCTCAACGACCTGCGCTGCCAGAACGTCCGCGTGAACTTCGACCCCGCCAACATGATCCTCTACGGCGCCGGCGACCCGATCGAAGCGATCGAAACCCTCGGCAGGCACATCGGCCACGTACACGTGAAGGACGCGAAGCTGTCGGCGCGCCCGGGTGAGGAGTGGGGCGAGGAAGTTCCCTTCGGCACAGGGGAAGTGCCGCCGAAACAGTTCATCCACGCGCTCAAGGACGCGGGTTACACGGGGCCGCTCGCCATCGAGCGCGAAGCGGGCACGCAGCGCGCGGCGGACGTGGTCAGCGCGATCGAGAATCTCCGCGCCGCAGCAGCGACAACCGCACAATAACCGTCAACCACGCGCCACGGCGGGGCAGAGCGCCAGCGC
>JBAUGM010000678.1:0-3762 GCA_049679725.1 Tepidisphaeraceae bacterium | reverse complement strand
CCTCAAAGGCCAGTACGCGAACGACAAAGACGCCGCGCAAAAGCTCCTCGCCACCGGCGAGAGCCCGCGCGACGAACGACTGGACCCGATCGACCACGCCGCGATGACTGGCGTGTGCCTGGCGATCCTGAACCTGGACGAAGTGCTCAATAAGGAATGAACCGCGGCAGGGAAAAGAGACAACCTCCCTCTTCCCGGTACTCCGGGGAGAGGGCCGGGGAGAGGGGCGAACGGCTATGCCTACACAGAGAACCGGCCCTCGCGAAATCCTCCGCCAAACACTCGTCTCCCGCGCCCGGGAGATGCGCAAGGAGATGCCCGCCGCGGAGGTCGCGCTGTGGAGTCGTTTGCGTGGCGACCAACTCGGTGTGCGATTCCGCCGGCAGCACCGGGTCGGCTCGTACATCGCCGACTTCTTCGCCCACGCCGCGAAGTTGGTCGTCGAGGTCGATGGCGACTCGCACGACGAGCGGCGTGAACATGACGAGAAACGAACGTACTGGATGAACCGGCGCGGATTGACGGTCCTCCGGTTCACGAACGACGAGGTGCTGAAGAATCTGGACGCGGTGGCGCCATTGATCGCGGACTTGTGCTCGAGCGCCGCTCGCCCCTCTCCCCCGCCCTCTCCTCGGAGTACCGGGAAGAGGGAGTGAGGTTTTTATGAATCCCTTGACCGACAACCGTCGACACATCACCCGACGCGCCTTGTTTGGCCGCACCGCGACCGGTGTCGGCGCCGCCGCGCTGGCGTACCTGTTCAACGGCGACCTGATGTCCGCCGCGCTGGGCGCGACGTCGTCGTCGCCGGACGCGACGGCGGCGCTGGCGGACCTGCCGCACTTCGCGCCCAAGGCCAAGCGCGTCATCTACCTGTTCCAGAACGGCGCCCCGTCGCACGTCGACCTGTTCGACTACAAGCCCAAGCTCAAAGAGTGGCACGGCAAGGAGATCCCCGCCGAGATCATCGGCGACAAGCGCTTCAGCACGATGACCGGCGGGCAGAAGTCCAAGCCCGTCCTCTCGGAAATCACCAAGTTCGCCCAGCACGGCCAGAGCCGCGCCTGGGTCAGCGACTTCCTCCCCCACACCGCCTCGATCGCCGACGAGTTGTGCTTCATCAAGTCGATGCACACCGGCGCCGTCAACCACGCGCCGGCCATCACGTTCTTCCTCACCGGCGGCGAGCAGCCCGGCCGCCCGAGCATGGGGTCGTGGCTGACGTACGGGTTGGGCTCGACGAGCGAGAACCTCCCCGCCTTCGTCGTCATGACGTCGCGCGACAAGGAAGCCTCCTGCGGCCAGATCTTCTACGACTTCTACTGGGGCAGCGGCTTTCTTCCCAGCCGCTATCAGGGCGTGAAGTTCCGCGGCTCGGGCGATCCCGTGCTGTACCTCTCGAATCCGGATGGGATGAGCGCCGACGTCCGCCGCGGCATCCTCGACGACGTCGCCGAGCTCAACGAGCTGAAACTCCAGGAGTTCGGCGATCCCGAGATCGCCACGCGCATCAGCCAGTATGAGATGGCCTACAAGATGCAGACGAGCGTGCCGGAACTCACCGACCTCTCGAAGGAGCCGCAGGCCGTCCTCGACATGTACGGCCCCGACGTGAAGAAGCAGGGCAGCTACGCGTACAACTGCATCATGGCCCGCCGGCTGATCGAGCGCGGCGTGCGCTTCGTCCAACTGATGCATGCCGGCTGGGATCAGCACCGCAACTTGAACACGCAGCTGAAAATTCAGTGTACCGATGTCGACGCCCCATCCGCCGCGCTCGTGAAGGACCTGAAGCAGCGCGGGCTACTGGATGACACGCTCGTCATCTGGGGCGGCGAGTTCGGCCGCACGCCGTTCCTCCAGGGCGACATCAAGGAAACCGCCCAGTGGGGCCGCGACCACCACCCCTACGCCTTCACCATCTGGATGACCGGCGGCGGCATCAAGCGCGGCATGTCATATGGCGAAACCGATGACTTCGGCCACAACGTCGTCAACGACGGCGTCCACGTCCACGACTTCCAGGCGACCGTCCTGAAATGCCTCGGCATCGACCACGAACGGCTGACGTTCAAGGTCCAGGGGCGAAGGTTCCGCCTGACCGACGTGCATGGGAAGGTGGTCAAGGCGGTGTTGGCGTAGGCGCGTGCCCGTGAGGATGCCGCTCACTTGATGTTCGATAGCAACAAGACGGGCAATCCGGGGACGGCTTCGAATCGCGCGTCATTGGTCAGGAACGTGGTGCAACCGTGCAGCATCGCAGTGGCTGCATGAATGGCATCGGGCAATTTTAGCGAAGCATGGGCGGCGCGCAGTTCTGCGGAACAAACAAGAATGTCGCGCGAAATGGGCAGCACCACGAGCGGCCCCCCGGCGTGCAACAACCTCGCGCATTCAGAACGGACGGCATCTTGCTTCTCTCGCAGGGGCTTGACCAGTAATTCAGCGAGCGACAACTCGCTGGTGACGCCGCGCAGCTCCGCGCGATCGATGCGTTCAAAGATGGTGCGCACACGATCGCCAAAACCCGCGACATTCTCGACGGCGTAGATGAGAATGTTGGTGTCGAGGTAGACCGTTGAGCCGACGATAGCGCTTAGCGATCCCATTCGTCTCGGAGTTCGCGGATGTAACCGTCGACTTCTTCAACGCTGCCAAACAACCCTCTGCCCGCACCGATGAAGCTGACCAGCGAGCGGGGGAATTCAGCTTGATCTTCGACAAGAACAATCACTTCGGCGCGTGCCCCAGGCTTGAGGTCTGGCGAGCGCACCTGCACCACCCCCCCGGCCTGAACCGTCACGTTCTGTCGAATGGCGGCAACCATGGTCGCAGTATAGCGTGTCGAGCCGGCACTTGCCTCCCGACAGTCGTCTACCGGCAGTAGTACGAGCCGGTCGAGTAGTAGTACGCCCGCGGCCGCGCGTAGCCGCCGCCGTAGTAGTAGCTGGAGCGGCCGCCGTAGTAGACGGGCGGGGCGCAGTACGTGGTCACGGGACGATACACGGGCGCGTAATAGACGGGCGGCGCGACGTAGACCGGCCGCGGCGCGTAGTAGCGCGGATAGCCGGTGCTGTAGCCGAGGTTGACGTACGAGTAGTCGCGGTATCCGCCGCTGCCGAAGCCGAACGCGATGTCGAAGTTGCTGCGCGAGCCGCGGTCATAGCGGTGGCCGCGATCGTAACGGTAGCCGCGGTCGTAGTTGCCGCCGTAATAGCGGGTGCCGCGATCGTAGTAGCGCGCGCCGCGGTCATACCCGCCGCGATGGTAATGCTGAGCCGACGCGAACGCCGGCGCCATCGCCAACACGGCCAACGCCCCAATGCATGCGAGTTTCATAACGAACTCCTTTCGCGGCCGGCTGCAAACCCCAGAACGACAAGGAGAATGATAGCCTCGTCTGATCAGACACGGGCTGGAGGGGGAGGTTTGGGGTCGCACCGGCCGGCACGCAACCCATGCCGGCCCCGCCGCTTGCGGCTTCGTGGATGGACACGTGTTCGTCCCGAGACGCCCAAGCGGCGTCATCCGCACAGCACCAGGTTGTCGCGGTGCACGACCTCATCGTACGCGGCATCGCCCAATAACGCGTGGACCTCTGCCGTCTTCTTGCCGCAGATCTTGTGGGCATCGTCGCTGGCGTAATTGCTGAGGCCGCGGGCGATTTCCTTGCCGGAACCGTTCACGATCGAGACGACGTCGCCCGGCACGAACACGCCGGTGACCTTGGTGACGCCCGCCGCGAGGAGGCTGCGGTTGCGC
>JBAUGM010000677.1:0-2695 GCA_049679725.1 Tepidisphaeraceae bacterium | reverse complement strand
GCGCTGGCGCTCTGCCCCGCCGTGGGCGCGCGTCACTCGATCAGCGCGAGCGTCCCGTTCGCCCACCGCACGTCGAACTGCAATTCACCACGCATGAGCTTCGCCAGCGGCTCGCCTAGCGCCTCGCGGCGCCAGCCTTGGAAGAGGTGGAGCGATTCAAGCTCGCCGCCGTTGGTCGCGGTGCGGTAGAACTCGCCGATCTCCTGACGACTCGTCACCAGGGCGGAATCGATCGAGCGGCCGCTACAGAGGATTTGCGCCGCGGCCCACAGCGCGTCGACGCGGAAGCGCTCGGCGGGGGAAGGCTCGACAGTGCGGCTCGCGGGTTGGCTGGCGGTGGGCACGGCCAGCCCGCGCAGCGTGGCGGCGACGATATCGGCGCCGTCCTCGTTCTCCACCGGGCGCGGGAGGCCGCGCACCTTCGCGAGGCGATCGACCGACTTCGCCGGGCTGCGCGAGAGGTCGAGGAGAATCTCATCCTTCAAGTACGCGCGCGGCGGGACGTCGTGCTTGCGCGCCACCGCATCCCGCCAGATCGTCAGCTCGCGCAGCACCGCCAACCCCTGCGGCGGCAGCGACGTCGCGCCGCGCACGCGCTGGTAATACGTCTCCGGGCTAAACCTGTACTGCGACGGCTCGCACAGCGATTCCGACTCGGCCTTCGCCCAATCCGCATGGCCAGTCGCCTCCAGGCGCTTGCCGATCTCACTCCGCATCGCGGGCAGGTAGCGCACGTCGTCGGCGGCGTAGCGCAACTGCATCGGCGAGAGCGGGCGCTGGTCCCAGTGGCTGAACGTCAGCGCCTTGCCCAGGCGCACGCCGACGAGCTCCGCCGCAAGCTTCCCCAGCGCGACCGGGTACGCCATGCCGATGAACCCCGTCGCGATCTGCGTGTCGAAGACGTTGGCGCACGGCCGGGCGACGTTGCGGAAGACGGGCTCGATGTCCTGCTGACCCGCGTGCACGATCTTCTCGACCATGGGATCACACAAGAGCTCCCAGAACTCACGCAGCTCCAGCCCTGCGAGCGGGTCGATCAGCGCGACGCGCGTGGCCGATGCCACCTGGATCACGCAGAGCTTGGGGATGTAGGTGAGCTCGCCGATGAACTCGCTGTCGTAGCCGAAGCTGCGTGACTCGCGCAGGTGGGCGACGAGCTCGCTCAGCGCATCCTGCGTCGTCACCACCGATGCGGGTCCGCGCGGCGCGAGGGCGTGATGCGCGCGACCGGACTCATCGGGCGCGTGCTCGTCCGCGGCGTGACCCTCGTCGTGACTTTTCGCTCGGTACTGCGACCGCGCATACCTTGCGCGGTGGGCATTGCTGGATGGCTCGGTGGACATGTCGGCTGGTCTCTCTCCCAATCCTTCGCACGCGCGACCCCCGCTCCGCCGGTCACACTAGCCGCCACGCGGTCGCAGGGGAAGTCAACGCCGAGATGTCGGGTGTCGGTTTCGGTCACCGGACCGAATGTCGCACGTGCTGCATCGATCGGAAGGGCAAAGCCGGGGCCGAACATCCGCTTTTCCCGGTTTCTGTTAAGGGGGGAAGAGGTTTCGGACGCGACGGTGCGAAAACATGACGCCACCCGCCCCGGCGGCGTGTTGGCATCTTCATTGCTCAATATCGGTTATGCAGCAACGCGGTGCGTCCCATCCCGCGCGAGACGACGGCCATGTGCTTATCGTTGAAGACGAACGCATGTCGCGAAAGGCGTTGGCGCTGCTCTTGACCGCTTGCGGCTACCACACGATGGCGGTCGGCTCCGCCGAGGAAGCGATCCGCCTGATGCAGGGCGACGATCCGCCCGACATTGCGCTGGTGGACGTTGACCTGCCCGGCATGAGCGGCCTCGATCTGGCCGAACGGTTGGAGGGCGTGACGCCGGCGGTTTTCACCGTGCTGATCACCGCCGCGGAGGGGGACCGGATCCACACCTTCATGCGCGAGCATCCCGTCGTCGCCCACCTCCGCAAGCCGCTCGATTTCGACTGCCTGCTTGAACTGCTGAGCGAGTCGCACGCGCAGTAGCAGATCTTCGCGTCTCCGAAGCTTGTCATCCTGAGAGCGTGTGATTCTCGAACATCGCCAGTTGTCATCCTGAGGTACTCCGAAGGATCTCAACCGTCGGATGCGGGAGATCCTTCGGAGTACCTCAGGATGACAAGGGCGGATGCTGTTCGAGATTCGAGCACTCCTATTTAGCCGAGGATGACGCGGCGCACGCCACGAGAGGATGCGAACCGCTCGAGGGCAGGTGGGGCTATTTCACGCGACGAAGGAACGCCTTCACGCGCGCCACGTCGACTGCCGCAGTCACGTCGCCGCCGCGCTTGAACGCGGTGCCGACGATGAAGCCGTCGACGGCATCGAACATGTCGACGTTGTCGGCGCCGACGCCGCTGCCGATGAGCACGGGCACGCCGGCGCCCGCGGCGGTTTTCACGGCACGAACGTGCTGCGGGTCCGTCGGCTTGCCCGTGCCGGCGCCGCTGACGATGACCGCGTCGGCCAGCCCGCGCTCGATCATGTCAGCCACCTCGTCCTCGATCGGTCGCGGCGCGAGCGGGGCGGAGTGTTTCACGTCCACGTCCGCGAGGATCTTGATGTCGGTTGCGCCGAGTTCGGCGCGGTCGCGCAGCAGGTCGTGCGCGATGCCCTCGATCAACCCCTGGTCGGTCACGCGCGCCCCGCA
>JBAUGM010000676.1:0-7000 GCA_049679725.1 Tepidisphaeraceae bacterium | reverse complement strand
ACCGCGGCACAGGCGGCGGCGCCGGCGTCCCGGGCGCCAACCGCCCCTCAAACGGCGGCGGCGAAACGCCCACGACCAACCCCAGCGCCGGCGGCCGCCGCAATCGCCAGCGCGGCGAGGGTAGTGGTGGCGGCGGTCAGCGTCCCGCTGGGCTGCCAAACCAAGGCTCATGACTCACATGGGGAGCCACTCTACCCTGTTCCGCATATAGTTTGCGTCGGCTGCGCCCATGATCAACTCCAGTTGGTGGATCAGCTGCGCCATCGTGATGTTCAGTGGATGGGCGTAGACGATTCCCGCAAACGGAATCGCCTCTCGCTGCCTGTGCGCCGCCTCGGCGAGAAAATCGGTGTCATGGGTTACGAGTACCCGACCCAACGATGTCGCGCGATCCAGGAGCGCGACGTCGGTCGCGCGACGCATTCCGTCTGCTTGTGCCGTGATCAGGTCGTGTCCGCTTTGGCGCAACGCCTCGGTCACCGACCCGTGGATCTGCACGTCCATGTACAGGCGGATAGCGATCGTCTCTTGCGACATGCGCGGCTACTTAAGCTTTCCCTGAGCTCTCAGTTTCGCCGCGAGGGGTGACGGTTCGGCAGCGGCTCGCATCTCGTCAACGTACTTCAGTTGCCGCTGAATCTCCGCGTCGATCTCCGCCTTGTGGTCGTAGTAATACGTGAACGCCGCGTAGATCTTCGACAGCGGCAGGTGAGGATGATTGCGGTGGATCTCTTCGGGTTCCCACCCGTACGCGAGCTTATCGAGGACGATCTCCACGACCTTGGTGTTCGTCCCCTCCACCCAGGGCCGGCCGTGCTCGTCGAGGACGATGTGGGATGTGGTGACGGCGGTCATGTCTCGATTATACCCCGGCGAAAGCCGGGTCGTTCTCCGCTTACGCGATCTGCTTCAATCGCTGCGCGCGACACGCCCGCTGGATGCCCGGCAGAACGTACTCGCGCGCGACCACGTCCCAGCTCATCTTGCTCGCCAGCTCGTGGCCGCGGTCGATGAACTGTTCGAACTCCTTCGGCGTGCGCGGCAAGCGCGCGATCAGCTCTGCGGCGACGCGCTCGGACTCGATGTGCTCGATCTCGTCACGCTGCGGCTGGCCGATGTTCAGCAGCTGCTCGGGGCGCAGGTCCTTGCGCGGGAGCTTCGTGTAATCGGCGACGATCACGTTCGGCGTCGGGCCGCCCGGCTCCGACGAGCCCGGTCGAGTCGCGGCCTTGTCGACGAAGCCGGCGCAGCCGCAGATGTTCGTGAACACGCAGATCCCGCCGAAGCTGATTGGCTCGACCTGGGCGATGCCGAACGGCTCGTAGATCGACTGGCCGAACTCGGCGTCGGAGCCCTTGCGGATGTCCATGAACTCCATGTCGGCCGGCATGCGGCTGCCGACCAGCCGCTGCTCCCAGCCGAACTGATTCACGAAGACGACCTTCACGTTGCGCGACTGGGCGTTGAACTCCTGCACGCCCTGGTAGTAAGCCGCTTCACCGTTGGAGAGGTCCGGCAGCCCTTCGCGGTGGACGACGGGCCAGTGATAGGCCTGCTCCATCCGGCGGATGTCGTCGCCCCGCCGGGCGGGGACTTCCGTCGAGAGCGTGAACAGCACCGCCGACTCGTTGCGCTGGCGGAGCGTCTGCTCGACGTGCTCGAGCACGCGTAGGTCGCGCCACAGTCCCTTGCTCGGGACCAGGCGCGTCACGTGCGAGAAGACATAGTCCGGTTCGTACTTCAGCAGCGTTTTGCAGTACTTCCGCAGCTTGTTTCGACTGGCCATCTTCTCGCTGGCGGAGATGCGCCAGTGCGGCACGCCGTTGTACGCCAGCTGCGCGTCGACGGACGCGAAATCCGGCCCCATGAAGCGCATTTCCCTCAGCGTGTAATCGCCGACGGCGAAGATGTTGTCGCAGAACCGGGCGGCCTTCACGAGCGCGTGCTTGTAGTAGCCGGACTGGTCGCCGAAGACGTCTTCCACGTAATGGCCCTGCGCCATCGCGGCGCGCATGACGTTGTAGAACATCGTGTCGTGGCCGGGATGACCCTCGACGATGCGGCGCATCGTGGCGCACTCGTGGGCGTGGAAGATCGTGCGGAAGTTCGCGCGGTCGCCCTCCAGAATCGCGGCCAGGCACGTGGGCATGCCCATGTATTCATGGCTCAGGATCACGCACGGCTCGATCGTGCTCGTCGCGCCCAGCGCATGGAGCGCGGCGATGGCGGGGCGGGCGAGGCGGACATATTGCTCGTAGTCCCAGATGTGCTCGTACTTGCTGCTGTCGATCCCGAAACCCTTCCACAGCGCGTGCTTGAAGTGGTTGGCCTTCTCCTTATCGAAGCGGCTGACGTCGATGAGGATGACCTCGGGGACGCTGGTGACGCCGGTCTCCTTGTCGACGTACTTGCGCCGTCCGTAGACGATGCCGACGTCGTAGGCCTGCTCGATCTCGCGGAAGCGCGCCTGGAGCGGCGTGCGGTAGAGGTGATCGAGGCTGCTGTAGAGGACTTCGCCCGCCGGGCCGAGGCGCTGCTCGCCGCGCTCGTCGCTGGGCCAGAAGGGGCCGACGAGGATGTTGCGTGTGGCGGTGGTGAGGTATTCCTTGCTGGTGAGGAGCCCGTGGAGGACGGCGCCGATGCCGCCGATCTTCTGAATCGCTTCGTGGGTAACGTGGACAACGGTTTGCATGGACGAGGAACTCCTTTACACACACACAAACACAAGCGACCGATAATCAACCGCCGGGCAACCGTGGGCGATGACGACATCGGGAGGGCGCGGAACGCGCAGCAGCGCGGACGGTATGCCGCTCAGGCCGCCGCGCCTATCTCTTATCGGATGAATCCGCATGAAAACTGACGGCAGAGCCCGCTTTGACGCGGCGCGCTCGTCAGTTGATGCCCGGAGAACGGTCGCAGATCTCGCTCAATCCCATCGGAAAATGCCCTTGCCCCACGCATAGAAGTACGCGACGAGCAGCAGGGCGACGAACACGAGCATCTCGACGAGGAGCACCGTGCTCTGGCTGGCGAAGGCGGGCGAGGCGGCCACGCGGGGGAAGATGCTGGCCCAGGGGTAGAAGAAGACGATTTCGACGTCGATGACCAGGAAGATCATCGCCACGATGTAGAAGCGCACGTTAAACCGCTTGTGCGCGTCGCCGACGGGCATCATGCCGCTCTCGTACGTCGTCTCCTTGCCCGGCCCCGTGCGCGAGGGGCCGATGAGGATCGACAGGACCAGGTTGCCGACGGCGAAGCCGATGGCGATGAGCAGGAGCAGGACGACCGGCGCCCACGACGAACGCGGGTCGGCGGCAAGCTGGGCGAGAAGCGGGGAAAGCATCGGGCGGTACTTTACGGGCGGGGCGAGGCGATGAAAAGGGCGGTCATGTCATCCTGAAGCGAGTCTTACGAGCTGAAGGATCTCGGGCTCGACGATGCTTATGGACCCGAGATCCCTCAGGTCGCCAAGGCTCCCATCGGGATGACGTGCAACGGTTTATGGCACTCGTGAGAACGATCCGTAGTGCTCGGGGCGGAGGCGAGCGCGTCAGATCTCGATCGATGACAGCACGTCCTGCGGGTCTTCGTCGGCTGTATCCGTTCCTGCGCCGCCGGTGACGGTGTCGATGGCGCCGTCGGCGGCGTGGAGGTAGTCGTCGCCGTTGCCGCCGAGGAGGTTGTCGTTGCCCGCGCCGCCGAAGATGCGGTCGCCGGAGCTGCTGCCTTCCAGGACGTCGTTGCCATCGCCGCCGAGGATGCGGTCGGCGCCGGCGCCGCCGTCGATCCGGTCGTTGCCGCCGGAGCCGTTGAGCAGGTCGTTGCCGAGTTGGCCGGCGATGCGGTCCTTGCCCGCGGCCCCGGTGAGGGTGTCGGATGCGCTGCCGCCGACGATCGTGTCGTTGCCCGTCCCGCCCAGGACGTAGATCGGCGTGGCGACGGTGGAGTCGATCTCAACCAGATCGTCCCCGCCGCCCGATTCGATCAGGAACTGCGAGACGTCGCCGCTGTGGAGCGTGGTGACGGTCGCGTTGACCTGCACGGTGAGCGTGCTGCCCGACTGCGACACGAGGATCACGTCGTTGGACTCCGTCCCCGTCAGCGCCTGCGGCCCCGCGGGCGCCGCCAGCACCGTGATGCCCGCCATCGAGCCGGCGCCGACGTTGTTCGCCTCGTTCGACTCGGCCACCTCGAGGCCCGTGTCGATCATGACCAGGCCCGTATACGTCCCCTTGGGGACCTTGCCCGCGAAGCGGATGTCGACGACGAGCGACGACGTGGTCTTGGCCGGCAGCGAGCCGATCGTGAAGTTGCCGACCTGGATGTCGGTGTCGTCGAGCGAGCCGTTCTGTGACAGGTAGACCCGCCCGGAGAATGGCTTGATGATGCCGGTCGTGCCGCTGTTGCGGATGGAGACGGCGACGGGCGCCGACCCGTTCGGCCCGAACACGCCGATCGGGAATTCCACGGCGCCCACGTACAGGTCCACGGCGAAGAGGCGACGGGATTCGAGGGATTCAAGCTGGGAGCACTTCATGCAGTCTTGATCGGAACAAGGGTGGGGGTGGGAACGGTTTTCGTTTCAGAAAGTCTTGTCCCTTCTCCCGGTACTCCGGGAGAAGGTTAGGATGAGGGTGATTTCGAGTGCGGGTGACGCGCGACGTTCGAAAACACCCCTCACCCCAACCCCCCCAACCCTCTCCCGGAGTACCGGGCGAGGGGGAAGTTGCTTACACCGCCGTCACGCTGACGAGGATGTCGAACGGATCGGCCTCCGCGAAGTCGTCGCCGCCGTTGCCGGAAAGCGTGTCGATGCGGCCGTCGATAGCGAAGAAGAAGTCGTTGCCGGCGCCGCCGAGGAGGGAGTCTTCGTCCCCGCCGCCGGTGATGCGGTCGTTGCCGCCGTTGCCGGAGACGGTGTCGTCGCCGGCGTCGCCGAAGAGGAAGTCGCCGTTGGCATTGCCCATGATGTGGTCGTTGCCGCCGCCGCCGAAGAGCCGGTCGCGGCCCCCTCGGCCGGCGATCACGTCGTCCCCGCCGCCCGACGCGACGAAGTCGTCCCCCTCGCCGGCGTCGATGGTCGCGTCGAAATCGGTGAACAGCGTGACGCGGTCGTTGCCGGCGCCGGTGTTGATGCTCAGGCCCGTCACGCCGGTCGCGAGCAGGCGTGTCGACATTCCGTTGATGTTGATGTTCAGGACTGCCGAGTTTCCGGTGATCTCGATCTCGTCGTCCGCGTCCGTGCCGTTGATCGCCAGCACGCCGTTGCTGTTGAACGAGGTGAGAGCGGGCAGGGCGGTGAACGCGACGTTGTTGGCCTCGTTCGATTCCGCCACGGAGCCGGTCGTGTCGAGCACGACGCCGACGAAGTAGGCGCCCCTGGCCGGCGTGAACGAGAGGATGAGGCCCGGGCGAATGACCAGCTCAGTGTCCGGGAGAATCATCGTGCGCGTCTCGGAGCCGATGGTGAGGTCGTTGCCGTTGCCGATGATCGGGTCGGGTGAGATGACGAAGCGCATGGTCCAGATTGAGCGGACGGGCTCGTCGCCTGCGTTGCGGATCGTGACCTGGGGCCGCACGAACCCGCCCGCGCCGCCGGTGATGAACGTCGGGTCGCAGGTGATCGTGGCGGTGAGGTCGACGGCGAAGAGGCGACGAAGCTCGAGCGCTTCAACGGCGGGTGTGTGACGCATGGCGACGCTCCACAACGGCAGTGCGGGCGCAACGCGGCTGCATGGGATTAGACGCCAACCAGCGTACGAAGGTTTGGGGGAATTCCGCTATGAACGTTCTTTGAGTGATCACCCGTTGTTCGGCATCGTCATCCTGAGGTCCCCCGAAGGATCCCGCCACGATCGCGAGGGCCCTTCATTCTTGGCTGGATCCTTCGGGGTACCTCAGGATGACAATTCGGAGCGCAGTGCGTTAGGGCGTTCCCGTCGCCTGATCCAGCTTCCGCCGGCCGAACACGCAGAGCCAGATCCCCAGTTCGTACAAGAGGATGAGTGGGCCCGTCAGCCCGAGCATGGAAATCAGGTCCCCGCCCGGCGTGATCATCGCCGCCAGGATCGCCATCCCGAAGTAAACGTACCGCCGGCCCTCTTTCAACTGCTTGACCTCGAGGATGCCGATCCGCTCCAGCGCCAGCACGACCAGCGGCAACTGGAAGCACAGGCCGAACGCCAGCAACATCGCGATGACCAGGTCGATGTACTTCGAGAGCTTGTATTCCGGCGCGAGCAGTTGGTTCGAGGTGAAGGAGATCACGCGGTCCCGTCCGTCGAACCAGATTTTCATCCGCCGCTCGGAGCGGTCGATCCAGACCTCGTTGGGCACGGGGTCCGGGGGGATGCCGTCGAATTCCGGGAGCACCACGTGCGCGCGGCGCGCGGCGGGACCGGTCGTCGAGATCACCGCCGCCGGCTTTTCGTCGAAGTCGAGCTTGATCGAGCTGGTGAAGCCGATGTCGAAGTCGAGCGTCCACGGCAGGATGAAGAAGTAGACGAAGAGCATCCCGCTGATCAGCAGCGCGATGCTCAAGGGGAGGAACTTCGTCACGTACTTCCGCTCGTTCGGGTACAGCCCTGCCGCCACGAACTGCCAGAGCTGGTACAGGATCCACGGCGACGCGATGGCCGCGGCGCTGACGAGGCTGATCTGGATCACGACCATGAACCCCTCGGCCACCTCGTCGGTGATGAGCTGCGGGTTGATGTCGTGCTTCATCAGCGCGGTCTTGAGCGGCTGGCAGAAGTAGGTGACGACGTCGCCGGCGAACCAGAAGCAGAGGCACAGGGCGATGATGAAGCCGATCAGCGAGAGGATCATCCGCCGGCGGAGCTCCTCGAGGTGCTCGCCGACGGTCATGCGGTAATCATCGGGGTCGAACTTCTGCGTAGCGGGCATTGGTGTGGCGGATTGTACGGGAGGCGCGGAAGGGGGGAAGAGTGGGTCGAGAATTCGTGAAGCGCCGCCGCTTGCGGCGGGTTTCTTC